>CAZSXD010000036.1:0-8252 GCA_964611075.1 uncultured bacterium | reverse complement strand
CAGGCTCCATGCGGCGTCAACATCGTATATGTTGTTGTACGACAATTCCTTGCCGTGCAGCTGCTTAAGGTCCACTATGCCCCTGACCCCCGGCTCCCTGTAGAACGCGGCCTTCTGGTGCGGGTTCTCTCCGTATCTCAGGTCCTGTATCTTATCAAGGAACGTGTCGATCTCATTGGGCATCACAGCGGCCTTCATTTCCTGCCCGTCCCTTCCCTTGAAGTATATCGATATCTTCGAGTCGTATTTCTTTGTGTGCGAGAAGGCCTTGCCGGCGAGCAGCTCCTTCGTCTGCATGGAAAGTTTGCCCTTTCTTTTCTTAAGCTCCGACAGGACGCTCTCGTAATCAAGGGGATCGACCAATATGGCGACGTCTTTGTAATTCTTAGCGGCGGCCCTCACCATGCACGGCCCGCCGATGTCTATGTTCTCGATGGCTTCTTCATGCGTGAACTTGGGGCGCGAGGTGACCTGTTCGAAGGGATATAAATTGCACACTACGATGTCGATGGGCCTGATATTGTAGGTCTTGAGGTCCTTCATGTGGTTCTTCTTGGACCTGTCGGCCAGTATGCCCGAGAATACCGCCGGATGAAGGCTTTTCACCCTTCCGTCGAGCATCTTCGGATAGCCGGTAAGTTCCTGGACCTCTATCACCTTGACGCCGTTCTTCCTTAAATGCTCCGCCGTCCCCCCGGTCGAAACGATGTCAAAGCCCAGTTTCTTTATGCCCTTCGCGAACTGCGCGACCCCGGACTTATCGGACACCGAAATGAACGCCAGCTTATTCTTTGACAATTTTCACACGTCTCCCTTCTATATGTAATCTGCCTTCGCTGTAAAGCCTGATGGCCTCCGGATATATCCTGTGCTCCTGCTCGAGTATCCGCGCGGACAAGGTATCCTCCGTATCATCGTCAAGCACCGGGACGGCGGCCTGAATGATTATCGGGCCGGTGTCGCAGCCTTCGTCAACGAAATGCACGGTGCAGCCCGAGAACTTGACACCGTATTCGAGCGCCTTTTTCTGGACATGAAGGCCGGGAAAAGCGGGCAGGAGCGCCGGATGGATGTTCATCATCCTTCCCGCGAAGGCCTTCACGAACTCGGGGCTGAGGAGCCTCATGTAGCCGGCAAGGCAGACGAGGTCAATGTCGCTTTCGACCAGTGTTTTTATGATCTTTTTCTCGTACGACGACTTGTCCTGATATTCCTTCCCGTCCACGACCGCCGTCTTGATGCCGTGTTTTTTGGCCCTCTCAAGGGCAAAAGCGCCCGGCACATCGCTGATGACAACGGCGATCTCGGCCTTTATCTTTTTCGCCTCTATGGCGTCGATGATCGCCTGAAGGTTGCTCCCCCTGCCGGATACAAGCACGCCCAGCTTCAACATTATATTATCTCCACCTCTTGGCTGCCGGGCCTGACCTCCCCGATGACCTCGCCGCCCGACAGCTTCGCCGCTCTTGCCGCATCTTTCTTGTCCACGACAAGGACCATCCCGACCCCCATGTTAAAAGCCTTGAACATCTCCTGGTCGTCTGTCTTCCCGAGCCTCTGCAATGCCTTGAATATCGGCGGGACATCCCATCGGGACCTTTCAAAGACCGCCTTTGCACCCTTCGGTAGGATCCTTGCCACGTTCTCCGGCAGTCCCCCGCCGGTGATATGCGCTATACCTTTTACATTTACCTTTTCAATGACCTTGAGAACGGTCTTTGAATATATCCTTGTGGGCGTAAGCAATTCCTCGCCTATGGTCCTGCTCAATCCGTTCACCTTTGAATCTACCTTCAGCCCGGCAAGGCCGAAAACTATTTTCCTTGCAAGGGTGTATCCGTTGCTGTGAAGCCCGCTGGAGGGAAGTCCTATCAGCTTATCCCCGATCTTGACGGACGAACCGTTTATGATCCTCTTCTTGTCCACTACCCCGACCGCGAAGCCGGCAAGATCATATTCCCCCTGCGCGTACAGGTCCGACATCTCGGCGGTCTCCCCGCCTATGAGGGCGCATCCGGCCTGGCGGCATCCTTCCGCCATGCCCTTTAGGACCTCCTCGATCACGTCCGGCTCTATCTTGTTGCATGCGATGTAATCAAGGAAGAAGAGCGGCTTTGCGCCCAGGCAGACAACGTCGTCGGCGTTCATGGCGACAAGGTCTATGCCTACGGTGTCGTGCCTGTTCATGTCAAAAGCGATCTTGACCTTTGTCCCCACTCCGTCGGTCCCGGCAACGAGGACAGGATTCCTGATCTTCCTGTCCATCTCAAAGCAGCCGCCGAAAAGTCCTATCTCGCCAAGCACCCCCTTGACGAAGGTGGACCTGGCTAATTTCCTGACGCGCCTCACGACCTCATAACCGGCCTCGATATCAACGCCCGTATCCTTGTATGATAAGCTCATCTTGCAGCCTCGGATGACGCCGTTCCGTAATAAACGTCCCCGCCCCTCAGCACGATGAAGAACCTGCAGTCGGAATTCGTGCAGGCCCATGCTTTGTACTTGATGGCCACCTGGTTATTGCTGAAATCCGAGAGCGGCACAAGCTGCCCCTTCCCGCACTTCTGGCACTTTGGAAAATTCTCGTCCGCCATATTATTCCCCTCCTTCCAGCCAGCAGGAAACGCATACCTGTTTTCTCGTCATGCCAAGCGAACTCTCAAGGTCTTCAAGCGTATTATAACCGAGGGAATCGACCCCGATGTATTTCCTGATGTCCTCGACCGTCCTGGATGTCGCGGCAAGCTCTTTTGTGGTCCTTGTTGATTTGCCGTATTGGCAGGGCGCCTTCAGGGGCGGGCATGCGATCCTCACATGCACTTCCTTCACGCCCGCGTTCCTCAGCTTCACCACAAGATCGTTCTTCATCTGGGTCCCGCGCACTATCGAATCGTCGCAAAGCACCACCCTTTTCCCCCTGATGTTGTCCGAGACCGCGATGAGCTTGAGCTTTGCTTCCCTGTCGCGCTCCTCCTGGGTAGGCTGAGTGTAAGAACGGCTGGCATAGCCGTATTTCACGAAAACATAATCATAGGGGATCTTTGATTCGATTGCGTACCCGAGAGCGTGCCCCACTCCGGAATAGGGCACCGGGGCCACCACGTCAGCCTCCACGGGATACCGCCGGGCAAGACATGCGCCCATGTTCTTCCTTGCGGTAGCCACCTGCAATCCTTCGATTATCGACGACATTTCGGCGAAATATATCCATTCGAACGCGCAGAATTGCGTCCCCTCGCCGCTGATCACTTTCTCCGTCCTCAGACTGCCGTCCTTGATATGGATTATCTCCCCCGGCTTCACGTCCCTTACTATCGATATCCCCAGATTATTGAAGGCGCACGATTCGGAGGATACCGCCAATATCCCGTCCTTCTTCCCTATTATCATGGGCTTGAATCCGGACTTATCCCGCGCCACGTATATCCCGTCTCCGGAAAGTATGGCCATTGAATAGGAGCCCTGTATCTCTTTCGCCATCTTTTCAATGCCGTCGACGAAATTCGAGCCCTGGGCCACGAGCTTGGCGATTATTTCTATATCCTCGTTCGTGTAAAAACTGTGACCTGCGGCCTTGAACTTGTCTATGATAGTCCTGGCATTGATGATATTCCCCGAAAAACATATCGTGAATTCGCCCATCTTTGAATAGAACTTGATCGGCTGCCGGTCCTTTAAGGATGCGTGGCCTATGCCAGATGTCCCTTCCATGCCGGAAAGATCATGCGCGAACGTCTCCCTTACAAGGCCCTTATGCGTCCTTATCTTTATTTCCTTGCCGTCATATGTGGAAAGCCCGCAGTATTCCTGGCCCCTGTGCTGCAGATAGAACGTTCCCAGATAAAGATCATCAATAATATCGTGTGTCGATGATATGGCAAAGACGCCGCATGATTCCCTCAATATATTTCCCTCCAGTTATTTTTATTTGAACACGAGGCTCAGCTTCTTCAATCTTTCCGGTATCTCGACGCAATAATTGCCGTTCAGGCAGGCCAGGCACAAGCTGTTCTTCGGGAGATTTATGGAATTGATAAGGTTCTGGATCGTCAGGTATGCAAGGGAATCCGCTTCCAGATACTGCCTTATCCCATCGATGCTTGTGGTCGCCGCGATCAGCTCCGACCTGGTCGGCGTGTCTATACCGTAGAAGCACGGGAACAGGATCGGCGGCGAGCTGATCCGCACATGTATCTCGCGCGCGCCCGCGTCCCTCAGTACCCTGACAATCTGCCTGCTTGTGGTGCCCCGTACTATCGAATCATCGATGACGATTATCTTTTTGCCCCGCACTATATCCCTCATCGGATTCAATTTAAGCTTGACGCCGAGGTCCCTTATCGCCTGGGTGGGCTGGATGAACGTCCTGCCGATATACCTGTTCTTTATCAGTCCTTCGGCGTACGGTATCCTGGATTCCTGGGCATATCCGATGGCCGCGGCGATACCGGAATCCGGCACTCCTATGACTATGTCCGCGTCCACCTTGTTCTCTTTTGCCAGATACTTGCCCATTATCGTTCTGGCTTCAAAAACACTGCGGCCTTCCAGCTTGCTGTCCGGCCTGGCAAGATAGATGAATTCAAAAGCGCACAGTGCTTTTCTTGTGCGCGCATAGGTAACGGACCTTAATCCGTCCTTATCCACGATGACCATCTCTCCGTTCGCCACGTCCCTCAAAAAATCGGCCCCTATGACGTCGAGCGCCGCTGTTTCGGAGGATATCACATAAGAGGACGGGGTCTTCCCGACGCACAATGGCCTTATGCCGTTCGGATCCCTCAATCCTATCAATTTGTCCTTTGTCATGATGATAAGCGAAAATCCCCCGTGAGCCTTATTGCATGCTGAGATTATCGCCTTTTCAAGGGTCTCTTTCCTGGACCTTGAAATAAGAACTGCTATGATCTCACTGTCGGTAGTGCTCTGGAAAATATGCCCTTCCGCTTCCAGTTCCGCCCGCAGATCGGCGGAATTCACGATATTGCCGTTATGACCCAGGGCCAGTGGCCCGAACTTTGAATCTATGACGATGGGTTGCGCGTTCTCCAGGGAACTTCCGCCGGTCGTTGAATACCGCACGTGCCCGCAGGCGATATTCCCCTTAAGCTCGTTCAATATTTTTTCATTGAAAACGACCGCGCAGAGCCCCATCCCCTTATGGGCCTTTATGTCCGTGCCGTCCGAAGTCGCGATCCCTGCGCTTTCCTGCCCGCGGTGCTGAAGGGCATAAAGGCCATAGTAGACAAGTTTGGCGATCGAATCGCTTTCAAAAGAATATATGCCGTAAACTCCGCAAAATTCCCTCATTTTATTCTCCCATGATCTGGACGACTATGTCCCTTGTCCTGCCCCTGGTATCGTGATCGATCACCACTATCTGCTGCCACGTCCCGAGCGTCATTTTGCCGCCTTCAAAAGGCACCGTCAGCGACGGCCCGATCACCGCCGCCCTGATGTGAGAATGGCCGTTCCCGTCGTTCCACGTCTCGTTGTGAGCGTATGCGATATTCGAGGGCGCCAGTCTCTCACCAAGGCCTTTGATATCCTTTATAAGCCCAGGCTCATATTCGATGGTGGTCACCGATGCCGTTGATCCGCTGACAAAGACCGTAACAATACCCGATTTTGCCTTTGCCTGAGCCAAAATTTCGGCCACTTTACCGGTAATATCAACGACATCGTCCCCGCCCTTAGTGCTTATCTTGATCGTCTTCGTGACTACCGGCATACATCTACACCGAAAGACCCCACATTAAAATGTGGGGAATATTCCCCGGAATTTATTCCGGGGGTTTCGACGCTACCAATAACAGCTAGCGGCATAGCTCCTGAGCTTTTTTCGCTGCGTCACCGATAGGAACAAGCGTCGTCTTACCATCGGACCTGAGCTTGATCTCCACATTCCCGTCAGCAAGCCCTTTGGGGCCGATGATGACCTTTATCGGGATCCCGATAAGGTCCATATCCTTCAATTTAACGCCAATCGACGCGTCCCTGTCATCCAGCAAAACGTCGACCTCTGATCCCGACAGCTCCTTGTACAACTGATCTGCGATCTCCGACTGCTTCGGTTCCTTTACATTCACGGGTACTAACGCCACTTCGTAAGGGGCGATCGAAACGGGCCACTTTATCCCGAATTCATCGAAATTCTGTTCAATGACGGCGCCGGCGATCCTTGAGACCCCTATTCCGTAGCAGCCCATCACGTAAGGTTTTGACTTGCAGTCCTCATCCAGGTACTGGGCTTTCATCTTCAAGCTGTATTTCGTTCCAAGCTTGAATATATGGCCGACTTCAATGCCGCGCGTAACGACAAGCTTCGAATCACATTTCGGACAGGGGTCGCCTTCTTTGGCCAGTCGAAGATTATCAACCTCGTCGGCTTTATAATCCCTTCCGTATTGAACATGAATAATATGGAAGTCTTTTTCGTTGGCTCCTGTCACTCCATCATCAATTTCGATGATAGATTTATCCGCGTACATTTTGATCCCCTTCAAACCCATCGGCCCCGCGAAACCGACGGGCGCACCCGTTATCTTTTCGATCGTCGCTGGATCGGCAAGCTCGATGTCCTCCCTTGATAAAATCCTCTTCAATCTAGATTCATTGAGTTCATGATCGCCCCTGATCAATGCCGCAATGACCTTATCTCCGACTTTATAAAGAAGCGTCTTGATCATCCTCTCGGGCGAAACCTTCAAGAATTTCTCAAGTTCTTCGATGGTCCTGATGTTCGGTGTTTTGACTTTTTCGGATTTCGGAATTCGAGATTCCTTCGGATTTCGAATTTCGGATTCCTGCCTGCCGGCAGGCACGGTCGGATTTACCATTTGCGGCGTCGCTGCATAATCACATTTCTCGCAATGCATGATCTCATCCTCGCCCGTCGGGGAGATGACCATGTATTCCTGCGAAAATCCGCCGCCGATAGGGCCGGGATCCGCATGCACAAGCTTGTACTTCAAGCCGCAACGGTCGAAAATGCGATTGTAAGTTTCGTACATTATCTTGTAACTTTTCTCAAGTCCCGCCTCATCCCTGTCGAACGAATAAGCGTCCTTCATTATGAACTCGCGGGACCTCATGACGCCGAAGCGCGGTCTGATCTCGTCGCGGTACTTTGTCTGGATCTGGTAGATGTTGAGCGGGAGCTCCCGGTACGACCGGACCTCGTTCCTGACGAGATCGGTCACTATCTCCTCGTGGGTGGGGCCGAGGCAGAACTCGCGGTCATGACGGTCCTTTATCCTGAAAAGCTCTTTCCCGTAAATGTCCCATCGTCCTGTTTCTTTCCACAGCTCGGAGGGAAGGATCGCGGGGAACTTGACCTCGAGCGCGCCGGCTTTGTCCATTTCCTCGCGCACGATATTCTCGATCTTGTGTATGACGCGCCATCCAAGAGGTAAATATGAATAGACTCCTGATGTGAGCTTCCTGATAAGGCCCGCCCGCAGCATCAGCCTGTGGCTTGCTATTTCCGCCTCGGCAGGGTCCTCTCGAAGCGTCGGGGCAAGCATTCTTGACATCCTCATTCTTCCTCTTCCACCCCCAACGCTGTCCAATTATAGCAGGACTTCAGGCCTTATTCAATGTCAGATTTTTCGGGAAATGACAGGAAAAACACGGTACCTTCGCCTTGCTTGCTCTTAACGTCAATGGCTCCGCCGTGGTCGGCCATTATCCTCTGTGTAATGGCCAATCCCATGCCCGTCCCCTCTTTCTTCGTCGTGAAGAAAGGAACGAATATTTTTTCCAGATTCTCCTGGGAAATGCCGGGGCCGTTATCCGCCACCTCGATGACGACTTTTTCATCCTTCTCATAGCTTGATAACGTTATCTCGCCGCCCTGCATCGCTTCGATGGCGTTCAGTATCAGATTGGCGAGCACCTCCATTATCCTCTCGCGGTCTGCCCTGATCTCGGGGACATCTGACAGCTTCTGCACAATCTTGACGCTCTTTTTCCTCGCCTGTATCTCGAGGAACTTCACGGATTCCTCTATCAGGGCATTCGGGTCGACGGAACCGAAATTGGGCTCAGCCGGTTTTGAGTAATGGAGCAGGTCGGTGGATAAAGTGCTTATCCTGTCTATCTCCTTCGGGACAAGCTCATTGAACTTTGAGATGAAAGCCCTGTCCCCACCGGATACGGTCAGAAGTTCGGTAAGCGTCTTCAGCGGGACAAGCGCGTTCTTTATCTCATGCGCCATCCCTGTCGCCATGGTCACCAAAGCCGCAAGCTTA
>CAZSXD010000035.1:0-9235 GCA_964611075.1 uncultured bacterium | reverse complement strand
CTTTCTTTGTCTTGACACAAAGAAAGTAAGCAAAGAAAAGTCAAGGCGGTTCAAAGTGCACCCCGCCCAAAATACACCCCGCGCTCGCTCCCCTGCCCACGAGCTCCCCGCCCTTGCTCGCTTCGCGAGCAACTTGAACCGCCATAGAATGCAAAAGACAAAAATACTGGACGCCGGCGCGTTTTGTTCCGCTCCTTACCTGAGAGGGTCTTTGAGCGGAACAAAAGGGAGGGGAGGAGCGATATTATCGCGACTGAGGGGGAGGGGGCGGGTGCTTCGCCGGCGGGGGTTCTCAGGGGTTCCACCCCTGAGCGCATTTTTCACCCACTTTTTGTGCGAGCAAAAAGTGGGAGAGATATTGATCCTGTATTTATGACTTCACTTAAGGTTGATTATTAAGCAATAACCTCCCCTCTTGCCAAAATCAGCAGTTTCCTGTATAATTCCCAGCCTATGTTCGCAGTGATAGAAACAGGCGGAAAACAGTATAAGGTCGAGAAAGGGACCGTTCTCGACGTGGAGCTCCTATCCGGAAAGAAGGAAGGGGACGACGTTTCCTTCAAAAAGGTCCTTCTCCTTTCCAAAAAGGGCGCCTTTGAGATAGGCGATCCGTACGTGAAGGACGCCGCCGTCGAAGGCAAGGTGCTCTCGGTGGCGAAGGACAAGAAAGTCATCGCCTTCAAGTTCAAGCGGAAAACGAACTATCACAGGACAAAGGGCCACAGGCAGACCTACACAAGAGTAAAGATCGAGTCGATAGGAGAAAAGGAATAAAATGGCGCATAAAAAGGGCGGCGGCTCATCGCGCAACGGCAGGGACTCCAACGCACAGAGACTTGGAGTGAAGACTTTCGGCGGGCAGACCGTCACCACCGGGAACATAATACTGCGCCAGCGCGGGTCAAGGTTCGACCCCGGAAAGAACGTGGGGCGCGGCAGCGACGATACCCTTTTTGCCCTTGCTGACGGGAAGATCGTTTTTAAAGGCTCAAAGGTCAGCGTAATCCCCGCTTAGTCCGCGATCTCAACGAGGTTCACCCCATATGCAATTCATTGACGAAGCCGAAATATCCGTGAAGGCCGGCGACGGCGGGAACGGCTGCGTGTCTTTCCGTCGGGAAAAGTATATCCCGAAGGGGGGGCCGGACGGAGGGGACGGAGGCAGGGGCGGCGACGTGGTCATTATCGTCGACAGGCATGTGAGGACCCTTCTTGACTTCCGTTACAGGAAGAAATACGAGGCTGACCGCGGCGCGCACGGAGAAGGGAAAAGAATGGCCGGCCGCGACGGCACAGCGCTCATCATCAAGGTCCCCTGCGGGACCCAGATCTTCAATGCGGCCACGAACGAACTCATCGTGGACCTTCTCAGTGGCGGCGAAAAGATAACTATCGCAAAGGGCGGCGACGGCGGATACGGGAACGACCATTACAAGTCGTCCACGAACCAGGCGCCGAGAAAAGCTCTCCCCGGCTGGCCGGGAGAAAAGAAGGAACTGAGGCTTGAGCTCAAGCTCCTTGCCGATGTTGGGCTGGTGGGATGCCCGAACGCGGGGAAGTCATCGCTTCTGGGACGGATTTCGGCGGCGCATCCGAAGGTGGCTCCCTACCCTTTCACGACAAAGGAACCGTATCTCGGGATAGTCAAAGTCGATGAGCTCACGAACTTCGTGGCAGCCGACATTCCGGGACTTCTCGAAGGAGCGCACGAAGGAGTGGGACTCGGAGACAGGTTCCTAAAGCATATCGAGAGGACAAGGGTCCTTATACATATAATAGATGCAGCGGGAGTGGACGGCAGGAAGCCGATCGACGATTATCACACTATCAATAATGAACTGAGCTCTTACAGCCCGAAACTTGCGGAGTTGCCTCAGATCGTAGTGCTGAACAAGATGGACCTGCCGGACGCGAAAGAAAACATCAAAGCCTTCGACAAAGCGGGAATAGAATACCTCAAGATTTCATGCGCCACGAATACGGGCATCAAAGAAGTTATCTACAAGGCCGCGGAAAAGCTTAAAGCTTGAACCTTGCCCCCTGACCCTCTATAATCACTTCACCATGACATCGAAATTCAAGACAATCGTCGTAAAGATCGGCTCGTCCACTCTTACGAACAAACAGGGCACTCTTGATACCGCGAACCTGAAGAGGATAGTCACGGAGATTGCGAATATCAAAAAGGCCAAAAAGAACGTCATTGTCGTCACTTCCGGCGCGATCGTTTCCGGCTCCGAGCGCCTGGGCCTGGGAAGGAAGCCCCGGACAATTCCCGAAAAACAGGCCGCGGCGGCCGTCGGGCAGAGCCTCCTCATGAGGGAATATGTGAAAGCTTTCGCCGAATTTGACATAAACGTGGCTCAAATACTCGTCACCGCCGACGAGCTCTCCGAAAGGGAGAGGTATCTGAACACAAGGAACACCATGCTCAAGCTCATAGAGCTCGGGGTGGTCCCCATAGTGAACGAGAACGACACGGTATCGGTTGAGGAAATAAAGATCGGCGATAACGACACCCTTTCCGCCCTCGTCGCGGACTCCGTCGGCGCCGACGCCTTGCTGTTATTGACCGACGTGGAAGGCTTCATGATGAAGGACGAGGACGGGGAACTTCAGGTCATCAGGGAGATCCGGGAGATCACAAAGGATATCAGGGACGCGGCCGGACACCCTTCGTCGCAGATGGGGACCGGCGGGATGATAACGAAATTGAAGGCCGCCGAGATCGCAACCGAAGCCGGGGTCATGACCGCCATCGCGAGCGGCCGGAATGCGGGAGTGATCGAAGCTTTTGCTTCCACGGGAAAAGCGGGGACGGTGTTCACGCCCAAGGTGGCGAAGCTTGAATCGAAGAAGCGCTGGCTTGTCCACGGCTCGAGGATAAAGGGAACATTGGTGATCGACGGAGGGGCCGAGACGGCGCTCATCAAGGGGAACAAGAGCCTCCTGCCCGTCGGCATCAGGAATATCAGCGGCAAATTCGACAAAGGCGATTCCGTGTCCATAAAGAACGAGGCAGGCATGGAGATAGCGAGAGGGCTTTCGGATTTCTCGAGCGACAACCTGAAGAAGATAATCGGCCTTCGCAGCGAGCAGGTGGAGGAAGTGCTGGGCGGAGAATACGTTGACGAGGTCATCCACAGGGACAATCTGGTATTGATAACTCGGGAGCTTAAAAGTGAGCAGTGAAGTGCTGGATAAAGCGAAGCTCGCGAAGGAAGCTTCTTACAGGCTTGCTGTCCTTGACACCGATACGAAGAACGCAGCACTCGAGGAGATGATGAGGTCGCTTGAGGACAATGCGGGCGACATACTTAAGGCCAACGCGCTGGACGTTGAGGCCGCGGCGAAAAAGGGCATGAGCAGGGCCCTTCTCGACAGGCTTACGCTTGACGGGGAACGCCTTCAGCAGATGATAAAAGGCCTCAAGGCGGTGAAGGCCCTCCCCGATCCCGTGGGAAGGACGATAGAGAAATGGTCCAGGCCCAACGGCCTGAAGATAGAGAAGCGCAGGGTCCCGCTCGGAGTCATCGCCATAGTATATGAATCCAGGCCAAACGTGACGGTGGATTCGGCATCCCTGTGCCTCAAGGCCGGCAACGCCACTGTCCTGCGCGGCGGAAGCGACGCCATAAACACGAACAAGGTACTGGCGGAACTGATGTCTGAGGCGGCCTGCCGCGCGGGAGCGCCCAAGGGTTCGATAAATCTGATCGAATCGACCGACCGCGAAAGCGTCACGGAAATGCTCACGCTTAACAAATATATCGACGTCATCATTCCAAGAGGCGGACGAAGCCTTATCCAGCACACCATCGAGAATTCAAGGATCCCTGTCATAGAGACCGGCGAGGGCGTGTGCCACACTTTCGTTGAGAAGACAGCTGACCTGAAGAAAGCCATCAATATCATCATTAACGCGAAATGCCAGAGGCCATCCGTCTGCAACGCGATGGAGAGCCTCCTTGTTGATGAAGCGGTCGCAAAAGAATTCCTGCCGGTCGTATTCAAAGCCTTGAAGGATGCCAGCGTAGAAATAAGGGGAGATGAAGCGTCAAAAGCCATCGATCCTTCAGTAAAGCTTGCCACCGAGGAGGACTGGTCGACCGAATACCTCGCACTGATCCTTGCCGTCAAGGTGGTCAAAGACACCGATGACGCCATAAGGCACATCAATAGATACGGGACAGGGCATTCCGAAGCGATCCTCACCAAAGACAAGCCGCTGGCGAAAAAGTTCACGGACGAGGTGGACGCCGCGGCCGTTTACGTCAATGCCTCGACCCGCTTTACCGACGGCGGAGAGTTCGGGTTCGGAGCCGAGATCGGCATCTCGACGCAGAAGCTCCACGCAAGGGGCCCCATGGGCCTGAACGAGCTCACGTCATACAAATACATCATCCACGGGGACGGGCAGGTCAGGAGATAATGCAAAGGATAGGCATCATAGGCGGCACCTTCAACCCGATCCACCAGGGCCATATCGCGATAGCCGAAGCCGCGCTGAAGAACTACCTTCTCGACAGGGTCATATTCGTTCCTTCGGGGCACCCGCCTCACAAAACGAGCGAATACATCGCCGACAAGGAGGACCGCTTCAGGATGGTGAAGCTCGCGATCGAAGGGAAAAAGAACTTCAAAATATCCAGGGCCGAGATAGACAGGCCGGGATACTCTTACGCGATAGACACCTTCAATGACCTGAAGAAGGAGTACAGGGGGAACGCCCTCCTGTACTACATCATGGGCATGGATTCGATAAACGAGATCCTTTCATGGAAAAAGCCGCTGGAACTTTTCAAGATATGCCAGTTCATCGTTGCCACCCGGCCGGGGGCGAGGATAAAGACGCTAAGGCGCCTCCTCAAGTTCCCGCCGCTCAAGCTCAATGCAGGCCAGATACATATAATGGAGGTCAAAAAGAACATATCCGCCACCAGAATAAGGGACGCCATAAAGAAAGGCAGGATCCCCGCAACGTTGATGGTCCCCAGCGTCGCCGATTACATAAAGAAACACAGGCTGTATGGCTACACCGGAAAGTAAGAAGACCGTCCTCGACAACGGCATAATCCTTCTCAGCGAAAGGATAAGCGAGATGCGCAGTATCGCGATGGGTATCACGGCCGGGGTCGGCAGCGGATACGAGGATGAGCACAACGCCGGGATATCACACTTCATAGAGCACATGGCCTTCAAGGGCACTTCCAAGAGGACCGCTTTTGACATCGCAAGCGAATTCGACGCCGTGGGAGGCAAGATGAACGCGTTCACGAGCAAGGAGCTCACCACGTATTACGCCGTCGTCCTTGACAAACACATCAACACTGCCGTGGACGTGCTTTCGGACATCTTCCTCAATCCCGTGTACGACAAAAAGGAGATGGAGCTTGAAAAGGGCGTGATACTCGAGGAGATAAAGATGTACGAGGACACTCCTGACGACCTCATCCATGACCTTTTCGCGGAAGTGATCTACCACGACCATCCCCTCGCCCGCCCCACCATCGGCACGGAAAAGACGGTTCGCGCGGCGACGCGAGATGACATACTCGCTTACACAAAGAAATACTACACTCCCGACAACACCATCATCGCCCTGGCGGGGAACATCGAACATGACGAAGCGCTTAAGCTTATAGGCCCGGCTTTTTCGAAAATGAGCGGCAAGAGGCACTTCAGGCCGCCGACGACCCCCACTGTCAAAAAGGCTTCGAAGCTCAAGCACAAGAAGACCGAACAGATCCACATATGCCTGGGCACCGGAGGCCCTTCCCAGCTCGACGAGGAAAGGTACCCTTTCTCGATCCTTGACACGGCGCTTGGCGGCAGCATGAGCTCGCGTCTTTTCCAGGAGGTGAGGGAGAAAAGGGGGCTTGCGTACTCGATATATTCCTACAACGCCGCGCTCAAGGAAGGCGGGCTCTTCGTCGTGTACGCGGGCACGGGGAAGGACAATTACAGGACCGTCGTGGACATCGTGCTTGCCGAGCTGAAAAAGATGAAAAAGGAAGGACTTTCAAAAGATGAGATGACCAAGTGCAAAGAGCACATAAAGGGCTCGATGGTGCTTGGGCTTGAATCGACCAGCTCGCGTATGAGCTGGCTTGCAAAGAGCGAATTCCTGTACGGCCGGGTCGTGACAGTGGAGGAAGTATTCGATAAAATAGACAAAATATCCCTTGAAGATATAATTGGAGTCGCGAACAAGTATATCAGGGACGAGGACCTGACGCTGACGATCATCGGCGACCTTAAAGAAAGCGAGATGCCAAGGATATGATAAAAAGGCCTACGGTCAAATTCATGAGGCTTCCGCACGGGAAAGATGTGCCGCTTCCAAAATACATGAGCCATGCCGCGGCGGGAATGGACCTCTACGCCGCAGTAAGCGAAGCCGTAATTTTGAAGCCTGGAGAGCGAAAGCTGATCCCAACAGGATTCAAGATGTCGATGCCGGAAGGATATGAAGCCCAGGTCAGGCCGAGGTCGGGACTAGCGTTGAAGAACGGGGTTTCGGTGCTCAATACTCCGGGGACTATCGACTCTGATTATCGCGGTGAAGTAGGTGTTATCCTTGTCAACCTGGGTCGGGAAGATTTCACTATAAATCGCAATGACCGCATAGCGCAGATGATCATTAATAAAGTGGAACAGCCTACCGTGGAAGAGGTTGCCGATCTTGACGAAACAAAGCGCGGTTCTGGCGGATTCGGGCACACTGGGGTATAATTGAACCATGATTAAAGTCTTAGTTAACGGCGCAGCCGGGAAAATGGGAAGCGAGGTCGTGAAGGCGGTCGGGAAAGAGAGCGACCTCAAGCTCGTGGGCTCGACCGACATCAACGATAACCTCAAGGTGGCCATAGAAAGCGCGAAGCCGGACGTGGTAGTGGACTTCACACATCCCAATGTGGCCATGGCGAACGTACGTATCATACTTGAGTCGAAAACACACGCCGTGGTCGGGACGACGGGCCTGACAGATAAGGACATTAAAGAGATAAAAAGCCTCTGCGAAAAGAACAAGGTCAATTGTCTTGTGGCCCCGAATTTCGCCATCGGAGCGGTTCTCATGATGATGTTCGCGAAAACTGCCGCAAAATACATGCCAAATGTCGAGATAATCGAGCTCCATCACGACAAAAAAGCGGATGCTCCGTCCGGAACCGCGCTTAAGACCGCTGAGCTGATACTTCAGTCGGAAGCCGCAAAGGGCTTGGTCAAAGGAAAGAAGGCCGAGATAGAGAACCTTGACGGCGCAAGGGGCGGATCGATGGAGGGGATACACATCCACAGCGTGCGGCTGCCGGGTTTCGTCGCTTCCCAGGAAGTGATCTTCGGCGGCGTGGGGCAAACTTTGACGATAAGACATGATTCGATCTCCCGCGAATCCTTCATGCCCGGCGTCATCATGGCCGTAAGGAAGATCAAGGGCTTGAACGGACTGACGTACGGGCTTGAGAACATCCTCTCATAATGCCTCGATACAAGAAAGTATTGTCCGAGAACCGCAAAGCGCGCTTCGATTATTCCATCATCGAAAGTTATCAGGCTGGAATAGTGCTCAAGGGCACAGAGGTCAAGTCGATCAGGCTTGGCCACGTCAACTTGAAGGATTCATTTGCCCGCATCGATAAAGGCGAGATCTGGCTCTACAACATGCACATCAGCCCTTATGAGCAGGGCGGCCGCTACAACCTCAACCCCATCAGAGAGCGAAAGCTTCTGCTCAAGACAAACGAGATGAAAAAGCTCATCGGGCGCGTTCAGGAAAAAGGTTTAACTTTGATACCCCTTAAGATATACTTAATGGGCAACTGGGTGAAGGTGGACCTGGCCCTCGCGAAGTCCAAGAAAGTGTTCGAAAAACGCGAGAGCATCAAGAAAAAAGAGGTCCAGCGCGAGATCGCAAAGGCCTTCTCGGAAAGCCTGAAAAAGAAATGATAAAAGAAGACGACGTGAAGCAAAAACAGGATAAAAAAACCTATACCGGCAAGGATGTCTTGGAGGCCGCGAAGGAAATCCTCAGGACTGATTCCATCGGAAGCAAGCTGCCTCCCGATGCGCTGGATAACCTGTCGAAGCTCCTCGCAAAAACCGTCCTCAAAGGTGACTTGTAGGATCCACCTCATCCCTTTATCCCCTCTCCACTTTGTGGAGAGGGGCAGTACAAAATTTTAAATATGTACATCCCTTCTCCATTTCATGGAGAAGGGTGCCCCGACCTTACGTCGGGGCGGGATGAGGATTGCTAACTGATAAGCTTGCTGATATAATTTCGACCATGGTCGACAAGATACCTCCGTCAAAAATGACGCCGCCGCAGCCGGTGCCCCCTCCAAAGATCGAAGGGAAGGCGGAGGACCGCAAAGCCCCACAACCGCTGGCAAAAGGCAGCAAGGAAGCCCTGATGCCTCTCGATTCCCACGCGATAGCCGTGAGGCTTGCGGTGCTTGCGACGGAAGCGAAGCAAAAAGAGCTCTCGATGGCCAGGATAATAGAGTACGCGATCGAGGTGACCGGCATGACAAATCCGGAGGCCGCGATGGCAGAGGTCAACAAGCGCATCCAGAAAGAGATAGATGAAGTGCTTGATGAGATAAAGAACAACAAGGAGCTCATGGAAGAGGCCGAGGCCTGGCAGGCGCTCGGGGACCTCCTTGAGAGCAACCTCACCCCGGAACAGGCGCAGGCTTTCATAGACCTTGTCGAGGCACAGATAAAAGGCATCAAGTAGCCCCTTCAGATGGAAAAGAAGAAGATCCTTACCTCCCTCATCCTTCTGACCTTCGTTACTTTCCTGTCGTTCATCCCTGTCCTTAACGCGGGTTTCACGAACTGGGACGACAGCATAATGATCACCCAGAACCAGAAGATAATAAGCCTTTCGTCCCATAGCATCGGGACCATGTTCACCAGCTTCCATGAGCGGCTCTATCACCCTCTTGTGCTGATGAGCTACGCCCTTGAATTCAAGCTCTTCGGGCTGAATCCGCATATCTTCCACGCGACAAGTCTTATGCTGCATCTGACCAATACCCTGCTGGTGTTCGGCTTCATATTCCTGCTCTGTGGGAGCATCCCAGTCGCCTTCCTGACGGGGCTCCTTTTCGGCATACATCCCATGCATGTCGAGTCCGTCGCCTGGCTCTCCGAAAGAAAGGATGTGCTTTACGCACTGTTCTTTTTTGCTTCCCTCATTTCATATCTCTGGTATATCAGAACGTTC
>CAZSXD010000034.1:0-9272 GCA_964611075.1 uncultured bacterium | reverse complement strand
GATCCGCTCGAATATGCCTTCTTATTCGAACGATCAAATATATCAGGCGTTAATATCAACCGCTGACGATCTGGGGGCGGCCGGATGGGACAGCTTTTTTGGGTATGGCCGGATAAACGCTTACAATGCGATAAGGAAAACGAATATCCTGACCTCGAAGTTCCTTGCTCCCAGCAGGTACAGCATAGTCAGCGGGATCGTGAATCTGATCGGAACGTCGTCCGGGAATGGTTTCGATCATTACGATATCACCTGGGGAGCGGGGGAGGTGCCAACGAGCTGGTCGAGCGCGGGGATCACTCTGGCCGGCGGAGGGTCGTCGCCTGTCACGAACGGTGCCCTTGCCTCGATCGATACCGGCCAGATAACTCAGGAAGGCGCTTTCACAATCAGGATGAGATCATACAATAATATCGGCGAGATTTATGAGGACAAGCTTGTTCTTAATAAATCCTCCTTCTTGAAAGCGGGATGGCCGAAGCAATTGATCACGGCCGTCGGCGGCACCCATCCCACGCTTGGCGACATCAACCAGGACGGGAAGGATGAGATAGCAATCGCCAGGGGCGACATAACCGAAGGCGGGATGTACGTGCTTGACGGTTCTGCGAACAATGTGCCGAACTGGCCGGCTCCTTTTGATCTTGACGCTTCCGTTTACTCATCTGCCGCGATGGGGAATTTCGCCGGGGATAAGAAGCTGGAATTGGCCGCGCATAACTTTCAGAACAGGGTTAAGGTCTTCAATTCCACCGGAAGCGTACTGCCGCCATGGCCGATGAATTTAAATCCGTACTTTGTTGCTTCACACTGTGTCGCCGGCGACCTGAACAATGACGGGATGGATGAGATAATTTCTCTTTGCGGGAACCAACTGTATGTCTGGAACGGCCAGGGGTATGCCTTGCCAGGCTGGCCTGTTTCGGTCAATGTGGATGAGACCGTGTTCCCCGGCCATCATCCCACCCCCGCTTTTGCGGACATCGATAAAGACGGGTTCAGGGAAATAATACTTCCGCTTAACACCGGGGAGCTGCGTGTTTTCAATGATGACGGGACTGAAAACATGCAGTGGCACAAGACCGGTTTGGGAGCCGTGGACTGGAAGTGCTCTTCGCCAGCAGTGGCGGACGTCAACGGCGACAAGCAGCTGGAAGTATTCATGGCTTTCGGCCATACGATCTACGGCTTCAAATCGGACGGAACGAATCTTCCGGGATGGCCAAAGACCTTTGCGGGGGAATTCCAAAGCTCCCTTGCTATCGGGAATATCGCAGGAGATTCAAATTATGAAATAGTGGCGGTGGAGAACGGCGCGGGTGATAAGCTCCACGCATTTGACTACCAGGGCAACGATGTCCCCGGCTTTCCCGTGAGCGGGATCTATTCTCTGCTCGGGGGCCCGATAGTGGCGGACCTGGACGGGGACGGCAGCAACGAAATAGCCGCGGTGAACTGGTTCCCCGCCAAAGTGGAGATAATCAAGGGGGACGGCAAGCCGCTTAACGGCTGGCCGTTCACTGCTCCGGAGGGAGAGGTTTTCTACGATGCGCCGGCGGTTGGGGATGTGGACGGCGACAAGAAGCTTGAACTTGTCGTTGCCGGCTGGGACAGGCTTTACTGCTTCGATTTCCCGGGCTTATACAATCCAGCCAAGATCCCGTGGGGGATGTATAACAGGGATTCCAAGCATACCGCGTGCATTCCGCTGGATTGCGAACTGGCAAACCCGATGCTGGCCGGTTTTGTCAACGACGGGCTGGGTGCCGACATTGACGTGCAGAACGATCCCACAACGCCTTCCGCGAACTGGGACGGTTTCATTGACCCGAACATCGGAACGAACACCATATCGGAATACAGGTACGCCATCGGGACGAGTCCTTTCAGCACCGATGTCATGAACTGGACATCCTCGGGATTGAACAAGAACTATACCCAGACAGGCTTATCGTTATTAAACGGCGTGAAATATTACAATACCATCCGGGCTTACAGTAATATGGGGCTGTATATCGACGGCTGTTCCGACGGCGTTGTGATAAATTCAATTCCTCCGGCGCCCGCATACGTTAATGACGGCACCGGGGCGGATATAGACTGGCAGCTGAGCCTGGCGGGTCTTGCGGCGAACTGGGCGGCTGTGCCGACCGCCGTTAAATACTGGTATGCGATAGGGACAACTCCCGGAGCCACCGATGTGCTCGGCTGGATTGACAATGCTTCATCCGCTGCCATGACAGTGAGTTTGCCTTTGACCCAGGGCTCGACTTATTATAATTCCGTCCGTGCGGAGAATATGTTCGGGATCCAGGGACCGGCTAAAGCATCCGACGGTATCGTGGTAGGGGACATCTTCCCTCCGCACATAACTGATTTTACTTACGGGAAGGCCGCTCTTTCTTTCACCGTAAAGGACGATGAAACAGCCATTGATCCTGCCTCTCTGGCGATCAACATAATAGATTCATCGGGGCAGAATGTCGCTTCATATTCCGGGGTGGGCGATCCGCTCATTTCATTTGATGCCGCAAGCGGAAGGGTAACGTTACAGCATAATCTGCCGCTGGGCACATACACTGTGCAGATATCCGTCAGTGATACCGCGGGCAATTCAGCGAGCAGTGAATTCCCGATGGTCCTGGTGTTCGAATACACAGGTTACAACTACCCGAATCCGTTCTCATTGTCCAAAAACGGGACAAAGATCCATTATGAACTCCCCGAAGGCGGGAAGGTGACCATACAGATATTTGACAGGGACGGATATTTGATAAAAGAGCTCGTGGGCGATCAGATGACGACTGCCGGAAAGCACGAGGTGGAATGGAACGGCACGGACAGACAGGGCAAAAAAGTGCCTGAGAACATTTATTTCTGCGTGATACTGGCGAAGGATAAAAGCGGCAAACAGGCGTGGAAAAAGATCGTGAAAATACTCGTGACCCGATAGGAGAAGCATATGTCAGAGGAAAGCGCAAGAATATCAGCATTAGGCAAAAATAATTGCGTGGCAAAGCCAAAGGATTCGCATGCCATGGAAGTCAATCCTGCGTCCCTGGCCAACCTTGAGGGGAAGCAGGTCGTCACCACCTATGAGGACAGGTTCTTGAGCAATTTGAGGACGGGGGCCGTCGAATTAACCTTAAACAATGTCGGCTTTAAGATAGATTACGTGAACGTCCCGGATGTTGAAAAGCGCGACGAATCCGGCACGGTGACCGGCAATATCAACTACAACCAGATTGCAGGATCGGTCGGAGCGGGCTTTGCAATTGAGAATAATTTCTATCTTGGAATAGGGCTTAATGCCTCCTCAATGTTCGCCGACGGCCAGAGCAGCTTCGGCATCACCGGCGATCTGGGCGCCATTTTCAAGGCGGGCGAAAACATCTTCCTCGGCTGCGCGATAGAGGATATCGATCCTCAGATTTTTTTGGGTAATCCCAAGGAACCATCGAAACCACCGACGGTCCTGAGGGTCGGCGGCCAATGGTCCCCGATAAAAGAGCTTCATATGCTTGGCGGCGCGTCGTTTTTTGGTCAGCCCGATAAAAACTTTAATATCGGCGCCGAGTATGAGGCGTTCAAATTTTTGAAGCTGCGCACGGGCTGCGACTTTGGTTATAAATCTTACGGGATTCTTACGACCGGCTTGGGGATGGACCTGGGGGATTCTTTCCAATTTGATTATGCCTTCAGGCCGCATCCGTCGCTGGGGATGACCAATGTGATCACGCTTACCATGAAGTTCAAGAATTCCCCTCCCGATACAGGCAGGAAAGAAAAGGTCAAGAAGCATGAGGCAGCACCGGCGAGAGAGACCGAACCTGCTCCGCTTGTAACTATGGCAGAAGAAGAAACAATAAAGATCGATTTGCAGGACAAAAAATCTCTCAAGATATCCGCCGGGGAGGGATTTTTCGTGTACGGCACTTACCAGCTGACCGCAGACGGAGCAAAGGCCGTTAGAAAAACCAGAAGACTTCTCTCCTGTCTGAATTCCCTCGGCCTTATTGACACTTCCGTTCCCATGACGATCGAAGGGAATGCCTGTCCGGCTGGGGATGAATTCATAAACGAGAAGCTTTCGTCTGATAGGGCCATCGAGGGATTAAAGGTGTTGTACGAGGCATTGGGTATAAAGGACTTAGATGATGTTAAAGACAACATAATGGTCACTTCGATGGGCGAAAGAAAATCCACGAAACTGGAGGGAGAGTTCATAAAGAAATGGAAGAACCGGCATGGCGGGGAAACCCCCTCCGATAATGAGCTGGAAAACTTCCGCCAGGGACTCCGCAACTTCAATATAATCGTTAAGATCAACGTCGCAAAGTGGGGGAAATACAAGAACGATCCGGAAGTCGTCTCCAGGATAGCTATGTTTTCAAAAGATCTGCCGAAACAGTTGGATTCCGCTTACCGCGCCGCAAAGAAGTAACATTTGGAGGGATATATGAGTGATAATGCTATAAACGCAAATATTGCAAAATTGGGCCCGACCAATTGCGCCGCCTCGCGCGGCGGAGCTGCTCTTGACGTCAATCCAGCCGGCCTCGCGGGACAGAAAGGCACGGAAGACAGCGTCACTTATTTGACCGATTTTTGTGCCGCGCAATACGGCGGTTGCCTTGATGCAACATTTAATAATTACGGTTGGAGACTCATCTTAAGCCAGCTTGGCGATGTCGATAAAATTGAGAATGGCGACAGTATGACCCGCGAACTTGACTTTGTCTTTGGTACCGGCTTCAAATTGTCAGAAAAGATCCTTTTCGGGATTTCCGGCGGCGTACATCAGAAATCCATCGATAATCTCAATACACAGTTTAATTATATCGACAGGATGGGATTCAGTGTTTCACCCGGCGTGATACTTGACATAAGGAAGGCGTCTTTCGGAGTAGTGGCCGGCAATCTCGGGACCGAAAGAGAAACAAGCGGTATCAGAGATCTGAAAGAAGAGAAAAGAACATTGAAGACGTCCTCCGTCGTAAGGGGAGCAGTCCGGGTGCCTTTGAAAAAAGTGAGCCTGATGTGGGGAGCCTCTTATCGGAACAACGGCAAAGTTTTTGGCAGCGCAGGTCTTGAATACAATGGAAGATCCTTTTCGTTGGGGGCAGGTTACAGCTCTCCGAACGCTCCTGATGGAGGCTTTACGGCCGGCTTGGGCTTCAATATCCTGTCTAAAACAAGCACTGATGGTCTACGGCTCGATCAGTCATTGAGCTTTCTTCGCGATACGGGTCCGACCTACAGGGCCACGCTCACCTTTTATCACCTCGGTAAGGGCCCGGTATAACCTCAGGCGCGGGCAAGCACATTCCTTAACTTCAAAATTGACATTGACAAGATATACCCCATACAGGTATAGTGTATGTTGCAAATGGCACAACCGGGCAAAGAAGAAAAAGAAGAACTGGTCAGAAGGCTTAACCGCATAAAAGGGCAGGTCGAGGGGATAATACGCATGATCGAGCGCCCCCGGTCCGCCGTTGACATATTCCACCAGGTGACGGCCGCGAAAAAGGCGCTTGATTCCACAGGCCGTTATATCCTTGAGAAATACATCAAAGAGCACCTTAGCGGTCTCACAAAGTCAAAAGAAGAAGAGAACAAGTTGAAGGAAATCATTGAAATAATGGAGAAATTTTGAGTTTCGACGCTTGAGTTTTGAGCTTGATTGAAGGAGGGGGTAGCGTATGATAGAATGCTTCAAAATGTCAAAGAGTTCAAGGATCTTGGCAGTGGGGGTGGTGTTGTTCCTGTTCCTTGCGGGAGTGGCGCTTGCCATGTCCCAGGCCCCGCAAAAGAAGGAGTCGAAGATCGCCAGCAGGTTCGATCTACCCGCTACAGAAACCGACTGGCCCACGTTCCACGGCAATAACGCACGCAACGGCTCTTCCCCGGAAAGGTTCATCAGGCCGCCTCTCTCGGTGAGATGGGGTTTTTCGACGGGAGGCAATATCTGGTCCTCGCCGGCCGTAAAGTCCGGCACGCTTTTTGTGGGCTCTTCCGACGGGAGGATGTACAGCCTTGACGCCGAGAACGGAGACGTCAAATGGGCATTGAGGACCGGCAATGCGATCTTCTCTTCGCCCGCGATAGACGGAGCGACGGTCTATTTCGGCTCGAGCGACAATATCTTCTACGCGGTTGACGCGGACAAGGGCACCCTCAAGTGGTTCTTTGAAACGGGCGAACCGATCACTTCTTCTCCGGCGGTGGATGATGGGACGATATACTTCGGTTCATGGGACGGCTGCCTTTACGCCTTGAACTCCGGAGGCAGCCTCAAATGGAAGTTCAAGACCGACGGCGCCATTTATTCATCGCCGGCGGTGGGAAGGGGAAAGGTCTTCTTCGGCTCGGCCGACGGCAGGGTGTACGCGCTGGACAAGGAGACCGGGGCGCCGGTCTGGGCCTACCAGACAGAGGATTACGTTTCGGCCACGCCTGCGCTCTCCGGCAGGATCCTTTACGTGGGATCGTGGGATGGGAACATGTACGCGCTGGGGGCGGATGACGGGAAAATAATATGGAAGTTCAGGACTGGCGCGGGCATTTACTCCTCTGCCGCGGTCTATTTCGACAACCTCTATTTCGGTGCGTACGACGGCAAGCTTTACTGCCTTGACAGGACGAAGGGGATGCAAAAATGGTCGTATGTTTCAAAGGATTCCGTTTATCATTCTTCGCCTGTCGTGGCGAACGGCATACTTTTCATCGGGCTGGGCTACAAGAACAAGGTCCAAGCCTTTGACGCGATCACCGGCGAGTACCTGTGGAGCTATTCGATGGGGGCATCCGTGGGTGCCACACCCGCCATCTCCGGGACGAACATGTACATCGCGGCGTCCGACGGCAAGATATACGCTTTCGGCGACACGCTGCAGCCGGACGCAAAGGTTGACCCGCTCAAGCCCGCCTACAATTCATACGCTTTCATGGTGACATGGAACGGCGAGGACAAGGGGGGATCCGGGATAAGGTCCTATGATATCCAGTACAGGACCGGGGCGGGAGAGCCCTGGCAGAACTGGATCACGAATACCGCTACCTCCTTCGCGATGTTCGGCCCCGATCTTCCGGTGACGGTGAAGGACAACACGGTCTATTACTTCCAGGCAAGGGCGATAGACAACGCGGGAAATCTGGGTTCCTTCGCGGGCGGCGACGGGGACACTTACACCGTGATAGACATTACGCCTCCGCGCATAGCCAAGGTGAGCGTGAACAACATGGCCGTTTACGCAGGAGCCTTCATACCGTCAAAGCCCCTCGTACAGGCCTCCATCAGCGACAATGTGGCAGTTAATCCCGGATCGCTTAAGGTCTTCATTGACGGCAAGGAGTACGATCCGGACAGCTTCGCCAACGGCCTTCTCAAGTACAAGCATAAGGTCCCATTGAACCCCGGAAAGCACGATATCCGGGTCCTTGCCGCGGATATATCCGGCAACAAGGCTGATCCATGGGAGGTGAAGGGTGTGAGGGTCTCGGAAGGGATCGAGGCGGCCGACATATCCGCGTTCCCGTCGCCTTTCAATCCCATAGCCGGACCGGTCTACATATCGTTCAGGCTCAACGCGAACGCCGAGACGAACATATACATATATGACAGGGTGGGTTCGCTGATCTTCTCCCTCAAGTTCGTCGAGGGGCAGAACGGCGGCAAGCGCGGCTGGAACAAGGTGACATGGAACGGGATCACGGGTTCCAACAATATGGCCGGGAACGGCGAATACTCGTTCAAGATCGTGGCGAACAGGAACCTTGTGGGGAAAGGGCAGATAACAGTACAGAAATAAATCCGAAATTCGAATATCGAAATCCGAAGGAAATCCAAATTTCGACAATGTTCAATCCAAAATTCCTGAAAAACCTGGCTAAACTTGAGAATACCACGGAGCTGATGCTTCGCAGAGGGTTGTCGTCCGGCGAGATCGCTGTCCCTTACAATAAGATCCATTCCGCGCTCCATCCGATCGCCATAGGCAGGGGGCTTCGCACAAAGGTGAACGCGAATATCGGCACTTCAAAGGAATTCAACGACCTCAATCAGGAGCTGGACAAGGTCGAAGTTTGCTTGAAGAACAAGGCCGACGCTCTCATGGACCTTTCGGTGGGCGGAAATCTTGACGAAGTCCGCCAGGCGATCATCAACGCATCCACCATCCCTGTCGGGACCGTCCCGATATATCAGGCGGCGATAGAGGCGGGTGCTCCGGAAAAAATGACCGCCGACATAATGTTCGATGCCATAGAAAAGCACGCCAAAAGCGGGGTCGACTTCATGACGGTGCATTGCGGGGTAACGCAGGCGCTGGTCAAAAAGATGTCCCGGAAGAGAAGGGTGATGGACATCGTCAGCCGCGGCGGAGCTTTTCTTTACAAGTGGATCATAGTCAACGAAAAGGAGAACCCCTTGTTCGAGGAATTCGACAGGCTCCTTGAGATAGCGAAGAATTACGGCGTCACCCTTAGCCTGGGCGACGGGATGAGGCCGGGATGCATAGCGGATGCGGGGGATGCCATGCAGGTGGGGGAATTGAAAGTGCTCGGGACCCTGGCGAAGCACGCAAGAAAAGCCGGGGTTCAGGTCATCATCGAGGGGCCGGGCCATGTCCCGCTTGATATGATCGAGGAGCAGATGAAGCTTGAGAAAAAGATCTGCAATGGGGCGCCGTTCTATGTACTCGGCCCGCTTCCCACCGATGTCGCTCCCGGCTGGGACCATCTGACCTCTGCGATAGGCGGGGCGATCGCCGCGGCGGCAGGAGCGGATTTCCTCTGCTACGTGACCCCGTCCGAGCACCTGGGATTGCCGACCATCTCGGACGTGAAAGAAGGGATAATCGCCTCAAGGATCGCGGCCCATATAGGCGATATCGTGAAAGGTGTCAAAGGCGCAAGAGAATGGGACCTGGCGATGTCAAAAGCGAGGAAAGCGCTCAACTGGGAGGAACAGATAAGGCTTTCGATCGATCCGGCAACCGCGGAAGAGATCAGGGAACTGAGAGGTACCAGGGAGAAGACGGATACATGCACGATGTGCGGCGAATTCTGCGCCATGAAAGTCGTCTCGGAGTCAAAGAAGCGAAAATGAAGATCTCGCGCGTCGGCGAATTCGGCCTGATCGATATCATCAATAAAATTAGTCCCGTCAAAAATAAGGATGTTGTTGCGGGAATAGGGGAAGATGCGGCGGTCTTCAAGCTTGACGGCAGGTACGGCCTTCTCACGACGGATACGGTCGTCGAAAACAT
>CAZSXD010000033.1:0-9376 GCA_964611075.1 uncultured bacterium | reverse complement strand
TACGTGCCGCCGAAGAGAGGCGCCCTGGGGAGCCGGTTCCGGATAGCGATGAACAATTTCAACGCAGGCCTTGTGAGCGAAAAAGAGATCGGGTCGTCGACAAAATATTCGCTTTCAACCGAAGTTGAATACGTTTTTACCGACAGGATCACGGGCTGCTTCGAGGGGGGCATCTACTTGGGCGACAAGGAAGGCGGATTGCTGTCATATTTCGGCCTCGGGATGGGGTATAATCTTTAAATGACCGGGAGGTAGCTGATGGACATAAAGATAGGGAAAGATAGCCTGATCATAAGCGGCTTCGACGAACTGGAAACGCTTAAAGTTGCCATGAAGATCGAGCGCGACGGGGAGAAATACTACATGAGCGTCCTTAACAGGACCGATGATGAGAGGGTCAAGCGCACTTTCAAGAGACTGGCGGAGGACGAGTCGAAGCATCTCAGTTTGTTCACCAACATGTACGAGGCGGAGCTGAGGAGCAGGAGCATCGACCCCGCTTCCGTCGACTCGGAGGAGGACATATTCACTTACATGGATTCGGGGATATTCAATCCGCAAGCCGAGGCGGCAAGCGTGAAGGATGCGATACTTGCCGGCGAAGAGGTGGAGATCAAGTCCATACTTTTCTATAAAGAGCTGATGAAAAGCACGGCGCAGGAGAACAGGAAAAAGGTCCTGGAAGAGATAATAGAGGAAGAAAAGATGCACCTCAACATCCTGAAAAGCTGGGAAGCGGCCTTTAAATGAATGACCAATTAACAATGACACAATGACCAATTATGGTATAATTATTTTAGAAGGAAGCTGAATTTCTGATATGGGAAAAGGAACATTTGTGTGCCCCACCTGCGGATATGAGGACGTCAAGCCCGGGCTTTGCCCCGACTGCAGCATGGAGCTGGAGGAGAACTGCCCGGACTGCGGCAACGCGAAATCCGAATGCGTCTGTGAAATAAACGAGGAAGAAAAGGAAGAGCAGTAAGCTCCTCCCGGAAGATCTCATGGAAAAGGAAAAGATACCCCCGCAAAATCTTACCGCCGAGCAATCGGTGCTCGGTGCCTTATTGATGGACAAGAACGCCATCCCGAAGGTGATAGAGATCGTCAGGCCCGAGGCCTTCTATCGGGACGCGCACAGGTACATATACGAGGCGGTCCTCAAGCTCTTCGATGTGGGCGAGCCGGTGGACTCCATTACCGTGACGGATCTTCTCAAGAAAGAAGGAAGGCTCGAGACGGCCGGAGGCGCCGTATACATCACGGACCTCATCAATTCGGTCCCCACCGCGGCGAACGTGGAGCATTACGCGAAGATCGTGGAGGAGAAGGCCACATTGAGAAGGCTGATAGACGTGGGAACGAACATAGTTCAGGAAGCCTTCAATGAGCCGGAGGACGTGAACCAGATACTCGACAACGCCGAAAAGAACATATTCAATATAGCGCTCAACCGCATCAAGGAAGGTTTTTATAAGATAGATTCCGTGCTTAAAAAGGTGCTGGAAAAGATCGACAGGCTTTACGAAAAAAAAGAGCACATCACAGGGATCTCGTCCGGGTACGCGGACCTGGACAACCTGACGGCGGGGTTCCAGAACGCGGATCTCATAATAATAGCCGCGAGGCCGTCGGTGGGAAAGACGGCGCTGGCGCTCAACATAGCCCAGAACGTGGCGATAAAGCTCGGTGTGCCGGTGGCTTTTTTCAGCCTCGAGATGTCAAAGGAGCAGCTGGCCCAGAGAGTGCTCTGTTCGGAGGCGGAGATCGACTCGCACAGGCTGAAGACCGCCACACTGCCGGACGCTGGATGGAAGCGGCTGACAAAGGCCTTGTCGAAGCTGTCTGAATCGCAGTTCTATGTCGACGATTCCGCGAGCATTACGACGATGGAGGTCAGGGCCAAGGCCAGGAGGATGAAGGCAGAGAAGGGATTGGGCCTGGTGATAATCGATTACATGCAGCTTATGAGCGGCCGCGGGAGGATCGAGAACAGGGTGCAGGAGATATCCGACATCGCACGGTCGCTTAAGACGCTCGCCAGAGAGCTTGACGTGCCTGTCATTGCCCTGTCGCAGCTTTCCCGCGCCGTGGAACAGCGGCCCGACAGGATGCCGAGGCTTTCGGACCTGAGGGAATCCGGAGAAATAGAACAGACCGCGGACGTGGTCATCTTCATTCACAGGGACGATTATTACAATCCTGCCTCCGACAAGGCGAACGTGGCGGAGATAATAGTGGCCAAGCAAAGGAACGGCCCCGTGGGCAACGTGGAGCTGGTCTTCAGGAAAGAGATAGCGAAATTCTACAGCAAGGAATCAAGGTACGAGCAGGTTGCTTAGAGCAGTTCTCTTTGCCGCAATAATAACATCGTTCGCCGCCGCCCCGTCATATCCCCAGACGATCTCGGACCTCACAGTAAACGCGGACAAGATGTCCTACTCCGAGGACGGGAAGATCTTGAGCGCGTCGGGGTCCGTGGAGGCCGAGAGCGGCAGCACCTTCATAAAGACCGCCGATTTCACTTACGACATCGATTCGAGGGACATCACCGCCGTCAACGGTTTTGAGATGCGCATGGGGGGCGGGCTCACCCTTAACGGGAGCTCCGCGGATTATAATCTCAAGACCAAAAAGGGGGTCACCAAAGACGTTTCTCTCAAATACAGGCGTTCGGCGATGTCCGGGAGCTCGGCATACATGGACGAGGATAAGATAGAGCTGAAGGATGCGTCGTTCACGACCTGCGACCTGGACCCGCCGCATTACCGTATGACAAGCATGACCACCACCGTGTATCCCGATGACGGATGGGTGATAGGGTACTTCGGCTTCCTCTGGCTAGGGTCCTATCCCGTCCTTCCCGTGCCGATATACATGTACGACCTTACATCCCTGGGATCCGGGAGAAGGAGGGAAATAAAGGATGTCCTCTCATGGCCCGAAATAGGATACAACGAGGAGGACGGGAATTACATCCAGTACAAGGTGCCCTGGGTGGCGAACAGGAAGCTTAACGGAAGGGTGCACCTGCTGTACACGGAAAAAGGCGGCATGGCCGAAGGTATCGAAGGCAATTATGAGATCAACGATTTCAACGACCTTAACATGAGGCTGTTCTATGACCCGCGTTATGATTACTTCGGCGGATTGACGCACCGCTATTACTTCGGTCCCAGCATAGGGCAGAAAGAGCAGGTGCTGTACAACTTCTTCAAGATCCAGGAAAGACTGCTCTGCGAGGTGGAAACGAACATATCTCACAGGGAAAGGATCAACTATGAAAGGGTGAGCATGCTGCCCGACGTGACGCTGAGGCTTAACAGCGTTCCGGCCTTCTTCGATAACTTCTCGATCGGCGGGGAAGTGTCGTACGGCCGCATAACGGAGGAAACATCCGGCGCCGGTTCGGACAGGGGGGTGCTCAACACCGTCGGCACATTTGTCTTCCCTACGGATCTCGGAAGGCTGGCCCTTGACCTGGGCTACAATCAGTCCTGGTACAGCTTCGACATGAGCTGGACCAGGCTTTCTGACAGGCTCACACTTTCAAAAGACCTGGGATACGGGTTCGACGGCTACGCGACGCATCTGCATTACATCCATTACACCGGGAACAGCCCTTTCAATTTCGAGAAATATTTCACCCTGCCTTCTGATGAATTCGGCTTCGGTTTGGGGTATAATTTCTTTTCACACCGGCTCATGATAGATTATTCTTATTATGTTCCGGACTGGGAGCCGCTTGATCTTGATTACGGGATATCGATCGGGTTCCATTGCTTCAACTTGGACATGAAGTACAGGACCATGAGGAAGGAATTCATTTTCGGGGTGAGCCTTGTCGCGATCTAAAGGCATGTTCATAACGTTCGAGGGCGGGGAAGGCTGCGGGAAATCCACCCACGCCCGCTTATTGATGAAGCATCTCGTTAAGAGGGGCCTTGATGTCACACTTACGAGAGAGCCCGGAGGAACGCGGCTCGGGCGGAACCTGCGCAAGGTCCTGCTTAAGATCGGGCGTCTTTCTTCCGGGATCACCGAGCTCATGCTTTTTGCCGCGGACAGGGCCGAACATGTTGAGGGCGTGATAAAGCCGGCGCTGAAGGCGCGAAAGATCGTTCTGTGCGACAGGTACATTGACTCGACCACGGCTTACCAGATGGGCGGAAGGAAACTGCCGGGGTCTCTCGTGAGCCGGATGAACGACATATCGTCCCTGGGGGTTGCGCCGGACCTTACCATACTGCTCGATATCCCCCCGAAATTGGGGATCAAACGGGGCACGTACAATACGAAGAAGGACAGGTTCGAATCAGAGAACCTGGATTTCCACAGAAGGGTGAGATCGGCTTTCCTGAAGGTTGCCGGGAAGGAAAGAAAAAGGATCAGGGTGATATCATCGCTCAAGCCCCTGAAAGAGGTCCAGGACATGATAAGAAGGATAGTGGATGAAAAGCTCTGATATCAGAAAGAAATTCCTGAAGTTCTTTGAGGGCAAGGGGCATAAGGTCCTGCCCGGTTCCAGCCTCATACCGTCCGATCCCACCGTGCTCCTGACGCTTGCCGGAATGCTCCAGTTCAAGCCGGTGTTCCTGGGGATCGAGAAACCGAAGCACAAGCGCGTCACGACGGTCCAGAAATGCATAAGGATGAACGACATCGAAAAGGTCGGGAGGACGTCGAGACATCAGACCTTCTTTGAGATGCTCGGCAACTTCTCGTTCGGCGATTATTTCAAGAAAGAAGCCGTCCTTTATGCATGGGAGCTTCTCACGAAGGAGTTCGGCCTTCCGAAGGAAAGGCTGCTTATCGCGGTGTACGAGAAGGACAACGAGGCGTTCGATATCTGGAAGAACGATATCGGGGTCCCTCCCGAGAGGATATTCAGGCTCGGCGAGGACAACAATTTCTGGGCGGCGGGGGCCACCGGCCCCTGCGGGCCGTGTTCCGAGATCTATTACGACCTCGGAGCGGGGCTTGGCTGCGGGAAGAAGGGCTGCGCGCCCGGATGCGATTGCGACAGGTTCCTGGAGGTATGGAACCTGGTCTTCATACAATACAACCGCGATGAGCACGGGAACCTTCACGAACTCCCGCTGAAGAATATTGACACGGGGATGGGGCTTGAGAGGATCTCGTCCATCCTGCAGGGGGTCCAGTCGAATTTCGGCACGGACCTTTTCAGGCCCATCATAGAAGGTCTCGACGAATACATCAGATCCCCCGATGACAGGCTTCTGGAGTCAAAAAGGATCATAGCCGACCACATAAGGGCGATAGTGCATCTCATGTCGGATTCCGTGGTGCCCGGCAACGACGGAAGGGGTTATGTCCTTCGCCGCCTCATAAGAAGGGCGATCCTCCACGGCAAGCGCCTCGGGATCAATGAACCTTTCCTCCACAAACTTGCGGCGGTGGTATCCGACGTGAACGGCGCGTTCTATCCGGAGGTGAAGAAGGAGATCAAGTTCGTGGCCTCCTCGATAAGGACCGAAGAGGAGCATTTCATGAAAACGCTCGAGTCGGGGCTGAGCATGCTTAACGGCATGATCAGAGGCGGAGCGAAGGTCATCCCGGGGAAGGACGTCTTCCTCCTTCACGACACTTACGGATTCCCTTTTGACCTCACGCTGGAGATAGCATCGGAATCCGGCGTTAAGGTGGACGAGGAGGGGTTCAGGAAGCTGATGGAGGGACAGAAGGAGATGGGGAGGTCGTCCGGAATGCTTATCGCGGCAAAGCATTACATGGAAAAGCTCGCGGGGCTCCCGGAAACCAAGTTCGCAGGATATACCTCGCTTTCCACTGACGCGAAGATCGTGCATGTCGACGAAGGGGACGGGGTTGTGGTGCTCGATAAGACCGTGTTCTATCCTGAGGGAGGGGGCCAGGTGGGGGATGTGGGAAAGATCACGGCGGGCAGTAAGGATTATGAGGTGATCGGGACCTTCGGCCGGATCGGGGAGCCGATAGCTCACCAGCTCAAGTCGGTGAAGGGGCTCAAGAAGGGATCCGCGGTGAAGGCGGCGGTCGACCACGAAAAGAGGAAGCTCGCGTCCGCGCATCACACGGCGACCCATCTTCTTCACGCGGCCTTGAGGGAGCTGTTCGGCAAGTCCGTTAAGCAGTCGGGTTCATATGTTTCGCCGGACGGCTTCAGGTTCGATTTCACCCATTTCGGCGGCATCTCCAGGGACGACATCGACAGGATCGAGCGCCGCGTCAACGAACTGATAAAGGCCAAGATGAAGGTGGAAGTAGAGGAGGCGCCGATATCCGAAGCCCAAAAGCGCGGGGCGCTCATGTTCTTCGGCGAGAAGTACGGCGATGTGGTAAGGATGATCAAGATCGAGGATTTTTCGCTTGAGCTGTGCGGAGGCACGCACGTCAGGAACACCTCGGAAATATCGTTCTTCAAGCTCGTGAGCGAAAGCTCGATCTCCTCGGGTGTGCGGAGGATAGAGGCGAAGGTGTCCGACTCGGCAAAAAAGTACGTCATCGAATGCGGGACCGCGGAATGGGATAAGAACAAGCAGATGTTCGGCAAGTACGAGACGCTTGAACTGAAGAAAGAGCTGCTCGAGGGCAAGCCGGAGACCTATTATCAGTTCTTCCGCATCACGGCGGACGACATGGAGTCGCTTAACAAGGCGGTGGCGCAGGGGAACGTATTCCTGATAAACAGGATGCTCGAGGATTTCCGGAAAAAGAACGCGGGCCTCGTCGAGAGGATGGAGGCGCTTGAGCACGACACGGAATCGGAGAACCTGCAGTATGTTTCTGACAATCTGAACGGCTTCATGGCCAACGCTGTCGACGTGAACGGTATAAAGGCCGTCAAATGCGAGTTCAAGCATTACAGCGCCGTTCTGCTGAGGCAGATAGCTGACATGATCAAAAAGCGCCTTCCATCGAGCCTCGCTGCGCTTTTTTCAGTTCAGGGGGAGAGGGTAGCACTTGTCGTTTCACTTTCGGATGACCTCGTGCAGAAAGGCCTTGATGCAGGTGTCCTGGCAAAGAAAGCTTCGGCGGTGCTCGGAGGGGGCGGAGGGGGAAGGAAGGACCTGGCCGAAGGCGGAGGCAAGCACGCTTCAAAGGTCCAGGAAGCTTTTGATGCGATACTTGCTTCCCTGAAAGAGAGGCCATGAGGATCCTGGGCATCGATTACGGCGAAGCAAGGATCGGCGTCGCTGTTTCTGATCCGCTCGGCATCACGGCCCTGCCGCTCCCTTTTATAGCGAACGATCGTGGTGCGCTGTTGAAATTGAAGGGCCTCATCCAGAAGTACGGGATCGAGGAGATCGTTGCCGGTCTTCCCAGGAAAATGAGCGGGGAGCTGGGCGCATCCGCAGAAAAGGTCAAGAGTTTTTGCACCATGTTAGAGAAGGAACTGAAGGTCAGGACGGTCTTCATGGACGAGCGGCTCACCACAAAGCTTGTGGAAAGGGCGTATCATGAAGCGGGGACTTCGTCGAAGAAAATGAGAAAGAACGTTGATTCGTCCTCTGCTTGCGTGATACTTCAGGATCACATGGACTCAAGGAGAACATGAAAAAATACCTGGAACAAATTTTCGAGCATCCGATATTCAAACGGTATTTCAGGATCGTCAGGGCGAACCTGAAGATCGTCGGCCGGAAGCTTAAGTTAAAGGCGCGCCTTGGCAGGACGGCAGAGTTTTTCGGGCCGGTCATGGAGCGGCTCCCCGAAATGCTGGGGAACAGCATGGTACAGGTCGCCGGGGTGGTGGTCATCTCTTTTATTTTGACCTCTGCCTGCATATTCTTCCAGGTAGGCAACAGGTTTGACAAAAGCCTGTATGTGGTGAACATACCGAAGGGATACGGCGCGAGGCAGGTCGCGGATCTTCTCCAGTCAAAAGGCATAATAGACGGGAAATACGGCTTTAATCTGATCATCAATATGTTCGGGCTCCAGAACAGGATGCTGGCCGGCACCTACGAGTTCACGCCGAACATGTCGCTGATAAGGATCATCTGGAAGATAAGGAGCGGCGAGATCATTCCCCCGATGCTCGTCAAGCTCATCCTGCCGGAGGGTATGTCCATATACAAGATGAGCAAGGTCATGATACTTGAGGGCGTCGGGGACGGCCTGGAATTCCAGCAGCTGACAAAGGAAGGAAGGGACCCAAAACTGATGAAGAAATATCCCTTCCTCGTGGACGTGCCCACCGATTCGCTGGAGGGATATCTTTTTCCGGACACTTACCTTGTTCCTGCCAATATCGGCACAGTCCAGCTGGCGGACCTTATGCTTTCCAGGTTCAACAGGATCGTGATGCCGTACTGGAGGAGGAACTCAAGAAAGATGAAGGTGAAGATGTCGCTTCACGACGTGCTGACGCTGGCATCGATAATCGAGAAGGAAGCGGCCGTCTATTCAGAAAGGGCGACCATCTCGTCCGTTTACCACAACAGGCTGAGTGTGCGAATGCATCTCGGCGCCGATCCGACCATCAAATATGTTCTTGAGAGCCCCGGCAAGATCGTCAGTTATGATGACCTGAACATCAAGTCCCCTTATAATACTTACAAAAATTACGGGCTTCCTCCGGGGCCGATATGCAGCCCGGGATTAAAATCAATAAAAGCCGCGATGTTTCCCGTGGAGACCGATTATATATATTTTGTCGCCCGCGCCGACGGGTCCCATATTTTCAGCAAGACCTGGCAGGAGCATGAAGAGGCCAAAGCGGCCACCAAGACCGAGCGCATCAGGAAGCTTTACCGAAGGAACTAGTTCATTCCCACTCGATGGTTGAAGGCGGTTTTGAAGAGATATCGTAGACCACGCGGTTGATTTCCGGCAGTTCGTTGACAATTCGATTTGATATAACTTCCAGTATTTCATACGGCAGCCTGGCCCAATCGGCGGTCATTGCATCAGTTGATGTCACAGCCCTCATTGCCACGGTATTGAGATAAGTCCTCTTGTCTCCCATGACGCCGACCGTTCTGATCGGAAGGAGAACAGCGAAGGATTGCCAGAGCTTTTTGTAAAAGCCCGCTTTCCTTATCTCGTCCATCACTATTTCGTCAGCTCTTTGAAGAATATCAACTCTTTCCTTTGTGACTTCGCCGATTATCCTGATGGCAAGGCCCGGTCCAGGGAACGGCTGCCTGTGGATTATCTCCTCCGGAACTCCCAGCTCAAGCCCCAGTATCCTTACTTCATCCTTGAACAGGAGCCGGAGAGGTTCGATTATCTTGAATTTGATGTCCTTCGGCAGTCCTCCTACATTATGATGGGTTTTGATGGTGCGAGCGGCTTTTGACGTCCCGGGGACGGCGCTCTCGATCACATCCGGATAAAGCGTGGCCTGGGCAAGATAGGGGATATGCATAAGTTT
>CAZSXD010000032.1:0-9776 GCA_964611075.1 uncultured bacterium | reverse complement strand
AATAAAAATGTAATTAAGACCTCTCCCACTTGACGCGAAGCATAATTTTCCCTATAATTCCTTATTGAAATGGGCGAAAGGAAAGACCTTAGGGACCTTCTGCGGGACACGGATTTTACGCAGAAAAGGATAATAGACGACCTCGCGAGTTCCGAGATAGAACCGTTCCCGACCGAGAGGGACCTGGGGAGGGACATCAGGAGATCCGAAGGGGGAGACTTTATCAAGAACTTTTTCGTCGCACTTCTGCTTGTGGCGATAGTCGTGGGAAGCTTCTGGATATCGTTCCTGCTGGGCAAGAGAGTGCTCATCCCGCCGGTCAAGAACCTCCCGACATTCGAGGCCCCGGCGATGGGCGGCAAGCCCGAAGAAGCCCCGAAGACCGTTTCAAAGTCGGAACTCGAGAGCGCTTCACCGGTAGAACAACAGGAAGAGCTCACCGTGCCTGAGAAGGAGATCAAGCCTGCGGCCGTTCCCGAGCCCAGGCCCGCGGCAAAGGTCGCCGTTTACAGATACAAGGTCATAGTCGGCACTTACGTGGCGGCCGCGGATGCAAGGAGGGTCGCATCGCTCCTTAAGACGAACGGATTCAAATGGTACATCAAGAAGACCGCCGAAGGGTACAGGGTCCAGGCGGGGGCTTTCACAGGCAGGGAACTGGCGGCGCCGTTGATCAATAAATTAAGGGCCAGGGGATTCAGCCCCTCGATAATCGTCGAGTAAGAGTAGATCACCCTTAAGGCTTCCATTAATTAGGAGGATTAATTATGGGATTTTGTGACTTCATTTTCGGGTATTTTTCAAGGGACCTCGGCATCGACCTCGGGACTGCCACGACGCTTGTCTACGCAAAAGGCGAAGGGATAATACTGTGCGAGCCTTCTGTCGTCGCGATCGAGAAGGAAAAGGGCAAGGTGATCGCCATCGGCAATGAGGCCAAGGGGATGCTCGGAAGGACGCCGGGGAACATCGTAGCCGTGCGCCCGATGAGGGACGGCGTCATTGCCGATTTCGAGATAACCGAAATAATGCTCCGCCATTTCATCAGCAAGAGCCACAACAGGACTGCTTTCGTAAGGCCCCGTATCGTCATCGGCGTTCCCTCCGGCATAACGGGAGTGGAGAGGCGCGCCGTGCTTGACGCCGCAATGCATGCGGGAGCAAGAGAAGCCTATCTTATTGAGGAGCCGATGGCTGCCGCTATCGGCGCGAACCTTCCCGTTTCCGAGCCGGCCGGTTCGATGATAGTCGATATCGGCGGCGGCACGACCGAGGTCGCCGTTCTTGCGCTCGGAGGCATCGTTGTTTCCAAATCGATAAGGGTCGCGGGCGACGAAATGGATGAAGCGATAGTCGCGCATTGCAGGAAAAACTATAATTTATTGATCGGCGAAAGGACGGCAGAGCAGATAAAGATCGACATCGGTTCGGCTTATCCGCTTGGCGAGGAGAGGACCGTCGAAGTAAGGGGAAGGGACCTTGTCACAGGACTGCCGAAGACACTGACATTGACCGCATCTGAGGTCCGCGACGCTTTGTCGGAACCGATCGCCACGATCGTTGACGCGGTCAGGATGACGCTTGAGAAGACGCCGCCTGAGCTCGCGGCCGACATCATAGACAGAGGGATCGTGATGGCGGGGGGTGGTTCGCTCCTCAGAGGACTTGATAAGCACATCAGCCAGGAGACCGACATGTCGGTATATGTCGTGGATGATCCCATGTCGTGCGTGGTATACGGCACCGGCAAGGTCCTTGACGAACTTGAGACGCTGAAGAAAGTGCTCATTACTTCCAAGAGAGGCATATAAGACCAGAATGCCATGTATCATGACAGCGAACGGAAGAAAAAACCCTACGTCTGGATCATAATACTGGTCCTCGCTGTCGCGTTCGTAAACACCCCGTTCTTCAAGAGGACAAGGCTGCTCAGGACCACAAAATCCGCGGCCAGCTATCTCATCTATCCTTTCAAGGTGGTCGGCACGGCCGCTTGGAACGGCACCGTGCACGGGACCTCGAATATCTTCCGCATCAGAGGTGTTGACAGGGAGAACGAGCGGCTCAAGCAGGACATCGAGGAGATAAAAGCGAAGCTTGTCCTTGCGGAGGACCTCTCGCGTGAGAACAGGAGCCTGCGCGAGGCGATCGGCTTCCGCTTGCGTTATACCGGAAGCCGCCTTGTGGCGGCCGAAATAATCGGGCGCTCGAGCTCGAACTGGTTCGAGGTCATAGAGATAAACAGGGGCTTTTCCGAGAAGGTCGTCCCGGACACGGCCGTGATCAACGATGAAGGGCTTGTGGGAAGGGTCTTTGAATCGTCGAGGTTCACTTCCAAGGTCCTGCTTGTGACGGATCCCACGTCCGCGATCTCGGTGGTGGATGCCGAGACCGGGGACATGGCGATAGCGTCCGGCAATACCATGGGTCCTCTCAGCATCAAGTACATGCCGGCGGGCGCTGACGTGAAGGTAGGGGACAGGATCGTGACCTCCGGCATGAGCGATATTTTCCCGAAAGGCATCCTGGTGGGCAGGGTCATATCGGTCTCGAAAAAGGATTTCGATATCTTCCAGAAAGTGGAGGTCAGGCCCGCGGTCGATTTCGGAAGACTTGACAAGATCTTCACGGTCGTGAGGTGACATGAGATATCTCAAGCTTTCGGGCGTTTTCCTGCTGATATATCTTATCCAGACCACCGTTGTATCGCGCTTTGCCGTGCTGGGGGTCAAGCCCGATCTTCTGCTTGTCGCAACGGCGCTGTACGCGGTGGCTTTTGGCGCTGAAAAAGGGCTGGTCACCGGCGTTGTTTGCGGGCTTATCCAGGACCTTTTCTCGGGCTTCTTTTTCATGCATACGATCACAAAAGGCCTGCTCGGTTTCCTGATAGGCACGCTTAAGGAAAGCATACTGGGCACGGAGGAGGCTGTCGTTCTTTCTGCTGTCGTCACCGCCACGGCGACCAGTTTCATCTTTGAATTCATACTGCTCTTCTTTTTCTTCGGCAAGCCGCTCAGTTCCGTCTGGGTGCTTCTCATCACGCTCTTCATATCATGCGTTTACAACGGGCTCATTGCGTTCGCTGTTGCGCCCGTCATAAGATGGACCTCCCAGATGGTCTTTGCGGAGGCATAAAGATGGACAGGGAAAATCAGTCCAGGTTCTTCATAACGATGCTCGCGGTGATATTCATCGTCCTTTTCGGCAGGCTCTGGCAGCTGCAGATACTTGATCATTCCGCCTACAAGAAGCTGTCGCAGGAGAACACCACCCGCACCATACCCACGCTTGCTCCCAGAGGCATAATTTACGACAGGAACGGCAGGGTGATGGTGGCCAACCGCGCGATATTCTCCGTCTACATCTTCCCGAGCAGCGTCGCCAGGGAGGAACTTGCGGACGTGATCCGGGAAGTGGCGCAGGTGGTCGGGATCCCGCAGGAGAAGATTATGAGCAGGATCGAGGCGAACAAGAACCGGCCTTTCGAGCCCATCATGATCAAGGATGATGTTTCGATACGGACCGTCACGGCCGTGGAAGAAAGGAAGCACAATCTTCCGGGGGTCGTGATAAACGTGAGGCCCGTGCGGTCGTACCCTTACAGGACGCTTGCCGCGCAGGTGCTGGGATACGTGGGTGAGATAACCAAGCCGGAGCTCAGCGCTCTCAAGGATGAGGGTTACAAGCTTAAGGACATGATAGGCAAGGAGGGGGTCGAGAACACCTACGACACGTATTTGCGCGGGATCGACGGCGGGCAGAAGCTCGAGATCGACGTTTCGGGCAGGCCCGTGAGGACGGTCGGCGAGCTTGACCCGGTATCCGGCAACGACATGAAGCTGACGGTGGACCTTGAACTGCAGAAGCTTGTGGAGAGGAACCTGGAGGGGAAGAGGGGCGCCGTCATCGTGATGGACCCGAGGAACGGAGAGATACTGGCGATGGCCAGCCACCCGAGCTACGATCCCAATGTCTTCGCCGCGCCGATGGAGAAATGGGAATGGCAGATGATGGACAGAGAAGGACATCCTTTCCTCAATCGCGCTCTTTCCACTTACCCGCCCGGTTCCACGTTCAAGGTGGTCAATCTTTCGGCGGCTTTGCAGGAGAGCACCGCGCGGCTTGATGATACCATAGAATGCAAGGGCCACATGATCCTCGGCAACAGGAGGGCTGAATGCTGGCTCGAAAAAGGGCACGGCAAACTGAACATCCTTGAGGGCCTGGTCCAGTCCTGCGACATAGTTTTCTACGAGCTGGGACTGAGGAACGGGCCGGACCTGCTTTCAAGGTTCGCGAAAGGATACGGCCTCGGGGTCAAGACGGGCATCGACCTTCCGGGCGAGCTCGCCGGGCTTGTTCCCACGGCGGACTGGAAGAAAAAGGTCTTAAAGGATGTCTGGGTGAAGGGCGATTCGATCAATTACGGGATCGGACAGGGATTCCTGATCGTCACGCCTATCCAGATGGCGAACATTTACGGTACCATAGCGGTCGGAAAAAGATATGTTCCCCATGTTGTTTCGTCGGTCAGATCCAGGAACGGGCAGACGCTCTTCGAATATGAGCCGAAGCAGACAGGCTCCCTTCCGATATCATCCCATAACGTGAACATCCTGCGGGAGACAATGAGGGAGATAGTCAAGAGAGGCACCGGCATTGCCGCCGAAGTGAAAGGCATGCCGGCCGCGGGTAAAACGGGAACGGCGGAGAACCCCGGGCTTGCCCACGCCTGGTTCATATGCTACGCCCCGTACGAGGATCCCCAGATCGTGATAGTATCGTTCGTGGAGCACGGCGAGCACGGCGACAGGGTAACGGCTTACATCGCACGGGAGATACTCAAGTGGTATAAGGACAAAATGTATTCCGGCGGCGGGCAAAAAGCTCTTGAGAAAAAAGTTTAGTCATGGTATATTGACAGGGTTTTTTGGAGCGCAACGATGCAAAAAATTGAACTGGAAGCAAAGATAAGGGAGAACACGGGGACGAGCAGGTCAAGGGTCGCAAGGCTTGCCGGTCTGGTGCCGGCCATTGTTTGCGGCAAGGGCGTACAGTCCATCCCTCTTGAGATAGATTCCAAGAAGTTCATGAAGATACTCAGTTCAAAAGCAGGCCGAAATGTCATCATCACGCTGAACATCACGGGCAACGATAAAAAACAGAGCATCCCCGTTCTCACCCATGAGGTCCAGACAGATCCGATCAGCGACAATATAATCCATGTGGATTTCTACAAGATCAAGATGGAAGAGGAGATAAGGACAAAGGTCCCGGTGATCCTCATGGGCGAGCCCATCGGCGTCAAGCTTGATGAGGGCATTCTGGTGCACGGGTTAAGGGAGATCGAGATCAAATGCCTTCCAACGAACATCCCTGACAAGTTCGAGGCCGATATATCAAAACTCAAGATCGGCAACAATCTGCATGTTTCAGACCTGAAAGTTGAAAAGGGCGTCACCCTCGTGACGCAGGCATCGGAGATCATTGCCACCGTAGCGGCGCCTGCGAAGGAAGAAGTCGAAGCAGCACCCATCACGGCACCCGAGGTCACGGGCCAGGCTGTCCCCATCGCTGAAGGTGCTGCGGCTCCCGGTGCTCCGGCCGGAAAAGAAGCCGCTCCCGCGAAAGGCGCTCCTGCTACTGCGGCGAAAGGCGCTGCTGCTCCGGCTGCGGCCCCTGCAAAAGGCGGAGCGGCTCCCGCGAAAGCTCCGGCCCCCGAAGCGAAGAAAAAATAACCACCTCACCCCCGATTTTTCTTTTGCAAGTTTTTCCTCGCTGATCCCGATAAATGATTGGGACCAAAAGCCTTAATTGACTTTTGCGCCCCGCGAGTATAATATTTTTAGCGGAGGAGATTTATGGGCGATGACATGACCACAGCCGGCGGAGGACTTCATCCTGGACGTCCGGTCATATGGCCCACGGGTAAGAGCGCACCAACGGCGCCGTCACCGCAGGCCGCTGCCGGGACGCAAGCGGGAAAGGTCGCACCGACGCCTCAGGAGATAGCGCAGGCACAGGCCGCCGCGCGCCTGATCGAAAAGACCGGCGTATCAAGGCAGTTCACCCCGGCCGACCTCAGAGAACTTCTCATTACGCAGGACATCGCGGATACCGAAGCCAACCAGAAACTTGCGACCATCATGCTTCGTTACGGAGTCGAGGTCTCGAAGGCCAATTTCGCCAAGCTGAGCAACATGATGGGCGCGGACCCGACCCAGACGACGCAGGAAGCCGCGATCATCCTCCTGATGAAAGGTATTGACTCGCCCGAAGCTGTGAAGACGCTGAGCAAGTTCCTCTCGGAGAACCCCCAGCTCGCCGCTCAGTTACTTGCGCTGAAAGGCAACATCACCGATCTTCTTGCCGCGCTTTCGATGGCCAAAGGCATCATCAACCAGCCGCTTCTCTCGCAGATCGCCGCTCTTCTCGCGATGATCAACGACAATCTTGACAGCATTCCCGGGAGATATAAATTCTCCGGGAAAGGTAACACCGGAAGAACGGAACTGGTAAACGACCTCAGGTCGTTCAAGGCCCTCCTTCAAGGGCTTCCCGGGAAGGAAAACCTGCCCGACAGCGCGGAAGGACAGGTCATCGAATCCAACATGAGAGCGACGGAGAACAAGCTCGACCAGATGATCCAGGGGATAATCTCCCAGGCTTTGCTATCGAAGCAAACGCAGAAGAACGAAGTGAACTATCTTTATTACCAGATACCGAACGCCCTGACGAAGCCGCCGACGACCGCAGAACTCATCGTCAAGCGCGACACTTCCGAAGGAGGCAAGAAGATCGATCCGAAGAACACGGAGATAATAATGTCGCTTGAAACTGAGAACCTCGGCAGGATCGCCGTCAAGGTCACCATAAAGGACAAGAACGTCGAGTTCCTCTTCAACACGCAGAACGACGCCGTAAAGGCGCTTGTTTCCGGCAACAGGGAAGATCTGGCTAAAGGCCTTTCACAGAAGGATTACAATGCCACAAAGGTGCAGGTGAACGTCAACCCGTCAATGTGCTCGATCAAGCCTTTCCTTATCCCGTTCCTCGGTATCGAGGACCTTATGAAAATAGACGTGAGCGCGTAAGATGGCGGAAAAGGAAGAAAAAAAACCACAAGGGAGAAGGACCGCGGTAGCCCTGCGCTACGATGTCGAAGAGGATAAGGCGCCGCTCATACTTGCCTCGGGCAGGGGCGCCGTCGCGGAAGAGATACTCAGGATAGCCGAGGACAACAAGATTCCGCTTTACGAGAACAGGGACATAGCACAGATGCTCTCGCGCCTCGAAGTCGATACCGAAATACCTCCGCAGCTTTACGTGCTCGTCGCCGAGATCCTCTTCTTCGTGTACAAACTTGACAGGATGGCGGAGAAGAGGGAAAAGCTCATCAAACGGATCAAAGAAGAACAGAAATAGAAAATATATCTTCTTGATTTTTGCCGAGTTCCTGCCTATAATCAGCCAGTTAGAACGTAAACGTCAGGAGCTGTTAAATGGCGGACAGAATCCTTGAAGTTGGCGGGGCCGGACTCGATGGGGCCGATGCCAGGGTCAAGGCTCTAATGAGCAATATGGTCAATTCCGAAACTCCGGGATACAGGAAAACTGACGTCATTATCAAATCTTTCCCGACATATCTGGACGAAGCCCAAAGAAGATCCACCACACAGGTCCCGCGAATCGAGGGCACGTATTACGATCAAAGCCCCGGGACACTGCTGAGAACGGGCAACAAGACGGACATAGCGATCGGCGGCGAAGGATTTTTTGAGATAGAGATCCCGACGGGCAAGGGATATACGAGGGACGGCAGGTTCGCGGTCGACCAGAACGGGAAGCTCGTGACGGTTGCGGGGAACTATCCGGTCGTCGGGCTTGAAGGCCCCGTCGTGATAACTCCGGGTTCTGATATCGAATTCGAGGGGGACGGCAGGATAATGTCCCAGGACTTCCAGGTGAACTCGGTCAAGGTCGTGAACTTCTCGGACAAGAGCGCCCTCAAGCCTTTCACCGGATCGATCTTCAAGGTGGACGGCCAGACGAACACGGAGATCAATGCTAATCCGAGGATAGTGAGCGGTTATGTGGAAGCCTCGAACGTCAACATAATCGAAGAGATGATGAACCTTATATATCTTTCGCATGCGTACAGCAACAATGCCAAGATAGTGACGAACAGGGAAACGATGCTCACGAGAGCGATGGAAATGGGGAAGCCGACCCAATGAAGATCAAGGAGAAGTAGAAGGATAAGGATTAAGGGGAAGGATTAAGGAGAATAGGAGGGATGAAATATGTTTGAACCGCTTTATGTCGCCGCTACCGGGATGAACGTGTTCGAAGACGAGATGATCGACATAACGAACAACCTTGCGAACGCTCAGACAGTTGGCTTCAAAAAAGGCAGGACGGAAAAGGAAAGCCTCTTCACGATAGAGAAGACCTTCCAGACGGAGCTGAGGGAGCAGATGCTCAGGCAGGGCATAGTGCCGCCGTTCGGTCCTGTGGAGTACGGCACGGGCGTGAGAGTAGCGGCGACGCCGAAGGATTTCTCGCAGGGCGGCATCGAGGTGACGAACAATCCGCTGGACATCGCTATCCAGGGAGAAGGGTTCCTCCAGTTCAGGATGGCTGACGGGACTTACGCTTACGGCAGGGCGGGCAACCTCCACGCTGATAATGAAGGCAACCTTGTTGACCCGAACGGCCATAAGCTCGAACCGGGGATATTACTTCCGGAAGGCACAACGGCCGTCACTATCAGGCAGGACGGCACCGTTCTGGTTTCCGTGGGGAACAGCGTCGAGCAGGAGGAGATAGGCCAGATACAGCTCGCCAAGTTCTACAATCCAGCGGGGCTGAAGAGCGTGGGCCAGAACCTTTATGTGGAAACGCCTTCGTCAGGGACCGCCGTGCTGGGCGTGGCAAACGAGCAAGGATTGGGACGGATCTCGCAGTTCGCGCTTGAACAATCTAATGTCGACGTGATATCCGAGATGATGAGAATGGTCATGATCCAGAGGGTCTTTGACACGGTATCAAAAGCGGTTCAAAGCTATGACGGAATGCTGGCGTCGGTGGACAGGATGAAGCAATAAAACAGTGAAAATACGAAATACGAAATACGAAATACGAAATTTTAGAAGCATATTATGCCTTTCCCTTCTTTTCGTGTTCTGCGTCTTAAGTTTTGCGTCTTTCTCGGCTGAAGTATCGAACACGGTGCAGGACCGGATCACGCGGGCCATAATCAGCTTCCTGGTCGCAAAGGACCCGGCCTATGAAGGCAAGAAGATAGCAGTATCCTACAAGTACACGACCAGGACCTTTGCCGACCTGAAAGCGCGGAAAGGTGAGGTCACTTTTTCCGTGATAGAGCTTTATCCGGACTTCAAGCCGGTCGGCAACATAATCGTTCCGGTGCAGGTGTATGTTGACGGGCAGGAAAAGGAAAAGCTTTTCCTGAGGACAAAGGTATCGGTTTACGAGAACATCGTCGTGGCGAAGAAAAGACTGCAGAGGGGCGACGTGATAGGCAGCTTCGAGGCAGGCATGGAAGAAAGGGATGTGGCGGTGCTCAATCCGAACGTCATGAGGGACGTCAAGCTTGTTTACGGCAGAGAGTCGAAGACGTTCATCCCATCGGGCAATCCGATCTATAATCACATGATCAAGGACAGGTCTATGGTGAAGAAGAACGACAGGATCAGGATCTCGGCCTCTTTGGAGGGCGTCGTTGTCTCCGCCGATGGGGAGGCGCTGCAGGA
>CAZSXD010000031.1:0-9848 GCA_964611075.1 uncultured bacterium | reverse complement strand
CCACCGACAGCCGGACCCTGAAAAAGGGAGAGCTCTTCATTGCCCTCAAGGGGCCGAACTTCGACGGGCATAAATTCGTTGAGAAAGCGCTGAAAAAAGGCGCTGTCGGAGCTTTAATTTCGAGGCGGCTGAAACTCAAGACCAACAAGCCGGTCATCATTGTCAAAGACACCTTGAAGGCTTTTCACCAGCTCGCGAAAACCTACAAGGAAAAGTTCGATATCCCCTTTGTCGGCATCACAGGAAGCTCAGGCAAGACCACGACGAAAGACATGCTGGCATCAATACTGTCCAAAGCCGGCAAGACCTTGAAGACCGAAGAAAACCTCAATAACGAGGTCGGCGTCCCGCATACCTTGCTCAAACTGAACAAAACTTATAAGTTCGCCGTCATCGAGATGGCGATGCAGGGGATCGGCGAGATAGAGAAGCTGGCGCGGATGGTTGAACCTGAAGTCGCTGTAATAACGAACATTGGCTCGTCACATATGCAATATTTGAAGTCCGAAGAAAATATTGCCAAGGCTAAGAGTGAAATATTGAAGTTCCAGCGGCCGAAAGATCTCGCGGTACTTCCGGCGGATTCCCCTTACTTCGAATACTTGAAAAGCAAGGCGAGATCAAAGGTGATATCTTTCGGAATTGACCGCGATGCGGACGTTAAAGCGTTCAATATTGAATATGGCATTGAAAGCTCGAGGTTTACTATAAAGGCCAGAGCCTACGAAATAAACATCGAACTCCCTCTGCCCGGCAAACATAATATTTACGACGCCCTCGCCGCAGCTACAGCCGCAACTGCGCTGAAGGTCCCGCCGTCAAAGGTTAAGGCTGGTCTTGAGAGCTTCAAGCTTTCGAGCAAACGATCGAACATAATCCACGCAAAACATCTGACGATAATCGACGACACTTACAATGCGAATCCTGATTCGATGGCGGCGGCATTGAACGTGCTGGAGAATTATCCCGGGAGGCGGATAGCGGTGCTGGGCGACATGTTCGAGCTGGGGAAAATCTCGAAGGGGAGTCACGAATCGATAGGTCGTCTTGCGATGGAGCTCGGCATCGACATCGTCATGACCGTGGGAAAGATGATGAAGAGTGCGAACGTCGGACAGAACTTTGCGACGACAAGACTCGCGCTCAAGAGGCTGAAAGGCCTTGTTAAGCCTGACGACACCATACTTGTGAAAGGCTCCCGCGGGATGCGGATGGAAAAGATAGTGAAAGGACTTGTGAAATGAGCGGCCCGCTAATGATGTTCACCTCCGCGGTGCTCTTCAGTTTCATGGCCATAATGGTCAAGATCGTCAGCAGATCCGTTTCCGCGCCTGAGATAATCTTCTTCCGCTCAGCCATAAGCGTCGTGATCCTCGTTGCACTGGCCATGTCAGGCAGGGTCGCCTTCAAGGCAAGGTCGAAGGAAAAACTCGTGTTCCGCGGGATAGTGGGCGGGATATCGCTGATGCTTTATTTCTATTCCCTCACCCTGACCTCCGTGGCCAATGCCGTTCTTCTGGCCTACACCTACCCCATCTTTGCCGCGATATTCGCGACGATGTATCTCAAAGAAAATCTGACGGCCGGCAGGATCGCTCTTATAGCTTCCGCATTTATCGGCCTGCTGCTCATATTCGATTTCGATTTCACCGCGCTCAAGCTCGGCGACATACTGGCGCTGATCTCGGCGGTGACGAGCGGAATGGCCATTGTGGCCATCCGAGAGCTCCGAAAAACGGATTCGGCCGCGATGATAACTTTTTCATTCGTGTTCTCCGGCATGATCTTTTCCCTCTTTTTCCTGAAAGGGAACTTTGTGGTGCCGGCGAACTTCGAGTTCACCCTGCTTCTGCTCATCGGCTTTATCGGCACGATAGGTCAGCTCCTGATGACCCGCGCCTACAAAATATGTTCGACCGCCATGGGCGGCGTGATATCAATGAGCAGTGTGGTCATGACGGCGATCTTAAGCCTGCTGATCTTCAAGGAAACCCTGACAGCGAACCTCATCATCGGCGGCCTTCTTATATTCGTCGCGGCGGTCTTCTTCAGCCGCGAGGAAGAGTGCGAGATAGCCAAATAATTTGACACTGTGACCGGAAAAATATACAATTACATGTGAAAATTCCGCCGCGGTGGTGGAACTGGAGCCGGGATGGTGGAATTGGTAGACACGTACGTTTGAGGGGCGTATGCCGAAAGGCTTGGGAGTTCGAGTCTCCCTCCCGGCAGTGTAGACACGCTTGCCCCGGAAAATGCGAAGCATTTTTTCGGGGTACGTTTGAGGGGCGTATGGAGAAATCCTTGGGAGTTCGAGTCTCCCCCGCGGCAATGATGCTCGCACCTGACGAAGTTCAGGTGCAAGATATTGGCGCCCCGACCCGATAAAAACATTGCGGTGGGTAGAGGGGGAGAAAATGAACGAGGTCCAGGCCGTATCGAACGAAACGACGGACGCGCCGAAACCCAACCAGGTCCGGCACGAATCGGAAAATTTCGTTGATATCCTTGAAAAAGAAAAACAAAAAGCCGCGCCCCCGTTCTTCGCCTTAACGAACCTTCAGCAGTTCTCCTCCGTTCCCCTCGATCTCAGCTCAAAGACAGAAGAAAAACTGAACCGCATAAATACCGACAGCAGCATCCGCCGCGACCTGAGGGAAATGACCGATAAGACGCGATCCGCCGCAGTGAAGACCCCATCAAAGATCGAAAGTTCAGAAAAAAACGAGATTTCGAACGAGAACTCCCAGGCAAGGATCGCTCAGAATAAGCAGACCGCCAATGCCGTGGCGGCCGTGAACAAAGCGATCATCGGCGAACTTGAGCTCACTTCGGAGCTTTACAACGCGGCGATCATCGCGAAGAACAGGTCTGCGGAATTGAGAAGCGTCGACGTGGACGACCTTGTCTCCCAGATAAAGGACAAGATCAAGTTCCTTAAAGATACGGGAAAGATCGAGCTCTCCATGCAGCTCAAGCCCGATAACATGGGCACGATACAGATGAACATCACAAGCAGCAAAGGCGCGATATCCATCAATATTCTCGCGGGCGAGCAGGCAAAAGATGCTCTGGCCCAGAACATGCGCGAACTCGAGAGGTCGCTCAAGAACGCGAACCTGAACATAGCGAATATAAACCTTTATTCTCGCGAAAATAACGGCGAATATCCTGCCTGATTGTTGTATAATAACCGGAAAAGGAGGGGCGCATGGCTACCGTTCAATCGATCACAAACTCATCTGCGACCGGCCTTGACATTTCACAGGCCAGTTCCATGACCAATAACCAGATCACGGCCGCTCTCATGAACGGGAACATCGATTCGAAATTCGCCAGCGTCCTCCTCAATCAAATGACGGCGAACAATGTGAACTCGATCCTGCTGGGAGATCAGGACAATACCGGAGCCAGCTCAAAATTCGACCCTTTCGCAGGGCAATCGATAACTGACAACGTCGACAGCACGGATATGTTCGGCTCGGCCGCTTCATCCAGCTTCGTCACTCCTCAGTTTGAAATGAGCGTCTATTCGTCGCTTATCGGAAAGAAAGTAACAGCCACCGATCCTTCTTCCGGGAAACAGATAACAGATACGGTTGCCAGCGTATCGGTAGAAAACGGCAAAGCAGTGCTTCAAGTGGGCAAATATTCTATACCACCGGAAAATCTGATCAAGATCCAAAAATAGGAGGCGATACGAATGCTGGATGTGATGACAAGGGCAAAGAATGCGATCGAAGCTTACAACACCCAATTGAAGGTCAATTCTGCGAACATTGCGAATATGTCGGTTACGGGTTATAAAACGATGAAGATATCGTTCCAGACCATATTCGAAAGGATCCTCAACGGCGGGACGGCCGCGAGCAGCGAGACCGGCGGCACGAATCCCATTCAGCTCGGCTCGTCCGTGGCAGTGGGCAACGTCAAGATCGATTTCTCGCAGGGAACGCTCACTGAGGGAACATCAGTTGACCTTGCGGTGCAGGGTTCCGGCCTTTTCGTGGTCTCTCCCGACGACGGGAACAGCTACCTTTACACGAGGGCGGGACATTTCCAGATCGACAGCAAGGGGAACCTCCTCACCGACACGGGGCTTCAGGTGTACGGCCTCAGCGGAGGCTCCGTTGTCCCGATAACCGGACTTTTGAACTACAATACCGGCAGGCTCAGCTGGACCGCTGACGGCAGGCTTGTCGAATTCGCCGTCGATGCGGGGGGCGCGGTCGACTACAACAACGAGGCCGTGGACACCGGTTACCGCATAGCGCTCACCGCATTCGCCAATCCCGGCGGGCTCGCGCAGGCGTCGGGCAACTCTTTTGCCCAGACGCTCGCATCCGGCGTTCCCCTCGAATACAAGGGGTCCGGCGACATTTACGGCGTGGTGGTCCCCAGGAACATCGAGCAGTCGAACGTGTTCTACACCGGTGAAATAATCGACTCGATGGAAGCACAAAGGGCGATGAGCGGGAACCTGACGATGCTCAGGATGATAAGCGACGAGATAACGAACTTCATAAACAGGATCTCATAGAAGAAAGGATAAAAGTTGGCGGACAAGGGAGGGGCTCCTCTATTTAAAAAAGAGATGAAAATGGCGGCCGCCATCGGCGATTGGACGGTATACCGCCCGTCAAAGCCCCCCGCAAAAAAGATCAAGCCTCTGTTTTATTCTCACCACAGGGTCTCCAAGGATGACCTTGACGTGGCGCTCGAGGTCCACAATTTCTTCGCGAACGAGTTCGCAAAGTACATGAAGAGCAATCTCAAGGCGAGCACCGAGGTTTTCAGCGTCTCGCTCGAGCAGATGTCCTACCTTGATTTCCTCAAGTCCGTGACGCAGGGATTGATTTACAGCAAGGTCATCATAAAGGACGTAGGCGAGCCGATGCTTCTGATCGATTTCCCGCTGGCGAACATGGCGATAAACTTTTCCCTGGGCTGCCAGAGCGTCGAGAACCAGATAAAAGAGTTCAGCGAGCTCGAGGAGTCGATAATCAAATCTGTTTTCGGGAACCTTCTGGACCGTTTCTCCGCATGCTGGAAGAACGTCTTTGAAAAGCCGGAGATGGAGGTCGTCGGATACCCGAACGTGCAGCGGGAAACGCACATCAGCCTCAACGATGTCCTTACCATCATCACAACGCAGGTCTCGATAGCGAACTCCCTACCCTCTTCCTTCACTTTTGTGTATCAGAGCAACGCTCTCAGGAAGCTGATAGACCTGCTGGATAAAAAAGAGGAGAAGGCCCTTCTTAATTTCAACATCCTCCCCGATGATCTGATGAGCTCCATAGAGGTGCCGCTCATCGCGGAGCTCGGCACGTCGGAGCTTTCCGCGAACGAGATCGCGGGCATGGAGAACGAGGACCTTGTTTCGCTCGACCAAAAGCTCAACGATCCGGTAAGGCTTTACCTGGGTTGGACAGCGGAGTTCAAGGCCCAGCCCGGGATAAGGAACGGAAGGCTCGCGGTGAGGCTGCTGCCCGGCAGCATAAAAAAGATAAAAGCCGCCCCCACTCTCAAAGCACCCGTGCCGGAGAGCTCCGAGGCTGCGCGCGGCGCCGAAGGGCTTGCCCTGAGCAGAGCCGAAGGGCCCGCCCGGAAAGAAGCCGAGGGGGACTTTGAATTCCCTATGGAAGAGGAAGGAAAGGAAGAGTATAATGAGCCGCAGGAAATTCCGGGAGAGGACGAAACTCCGAGATCGGGAGGAATATAAATGGATCTGAAGAAAATCCAGTTCCCTGACCTTTCCGACATGGAAAAAGGCGCAAGGCTGCAGGACAGGACCCTGGGAGACATTCCCATTGAAGTGAGCGTTGAGCTGGGGCGCACGCACATGACGCTGAAAGAGATCCTCGACCTCAGGGAGGGGTCCGTCATCGAGCTGAACAGGCTTGCGGGAGAACCGCTCGACTTGAAGGTGGGCGGCCAGCTGGTCGCTCACGGCGAGGTCATCGCGATCGACGATTACTACGGGCTCAAGGTTACGAACGTCCTTCTCAACAAATAGAAAGGTCTCCGATGCTGGAAATCCTGGTATCTCCCGAAGTGATAACGGTCGCCAGGTCACCTCTCGTGTCCGTGGGTTACGTTTTCCAGCTGATTATCTCTCTCTCTATCGTCATAGGGCTGATATATTTTTCCGCGAAATACTTGCTGCCGAAGGTCCAGCCTTCTTCCGGCGAGCGCATAATAGAGGTCATCGACCGCGTCGGGCTTGAGCCGCAGGTCACTTCATACGTGATATCGGCAAAAGGAAGATCGTATCTTATCGTCGTCAGCAACAAGGGTGTTGCTTTGATAGACAAGTTGGACAATGAAACAAAAACTTAACTTTACGTTCGCTTTTCTATTTCTTGCCGCCGACTTTGCGCATGCCGCAGCACCAAGGCCCGGGCTGGACGTCGCGAACGTATTAAGCACCGCGAACTTCAGCAACAGCATCCAGATAACTCTCGCTCTGGCGATCATCTCCCTGCTCCCGTTCCTCCTTATATCCATCACCTCGTTCCTCAGGATAATCGTGGTCCTCTCGATGATCCGCTCGGCCATCGGCACGGCGCAGGTGCCGCCCAATACCGTGCTCATAGGGCTTGCGCTTTTCATGACGATGTTCACGATGGCCCCCACCTTTGACGAGGTCAACAAGACAGCTGTGATCCCTTACAACAACGGCCGGATGTCCCAGATGAAAGCGTTCGAGGTGGGCATGAAGCCGTTCCAGAAGTTCATGCTGAGGCAGACAAGGGAAAGGGACCTTGCGCTTTTTGTCCAGTTCGCAAAGATCCCCCCGCCGAAGACCGTGAACGATGTGCCGGTGTACGTGGTGATACCGGCTTTCATGATCTCGGAGCTTAAGACCGCCTTCCAGATCGGGTTCCTTCTTTTCATTCCGTTCGTGATAATCGACCTGGTGGTGGCGAACATCCTGCTGTCGCTGGGCATGTTCATGCTGTCGCCAGTCATGGTGTCCCTGCCTTTCAAAATCCTGCTTTTCGTGCTCGCGGACGGATGGAACCTTATAACAAAGGGATTGTTGCTGAGCTTTAGATGAGCACCGATTTTGCAGTACAGATAATATACAACGGCGTCATACTGACGCTCCTCATTTCCATGCCGGCCGTCGGCATCGGTCTGATAGTGGGTTTCATCATCAGCCTTTTCCAGGCGGTGACGCAGATACAGGAGCAGACCCTGACGTTCGTTCCGAAGGTCGTGGCGGTCCTGGGGATAATCGCGGTCACATCGCCCTGGATCGCTTCCCTCCTGATCGATTTTACCGTGACCCTCTGGTCCAATATCCCGGCGATGGTAAGGTAAAATGGTCATCGGATTTCCCCAGGTAGAATTGTACCTGCTGATAGCGGCAAGACTGGCCGGTCTTTTCATAGACGGCCCGGTCTTTTCTGCGAAGTCCATCCCCGCCATGGCGAAGATCTCGCTCGTCCTGTGGCTCGCCGCAGTACTCTGGTTCGTCGTTCCCATCAGGTCACTGCCGGATTCGATGCCCGCTTTCATACTGGCGCTGGCGGTCGAGGTGCTCATCGGATACACCATCGGCTTCGTGGCGTCCCTGGTCCTCCAGAGCGCGCAGGCTGCCGGGGACATACTCGACATGCAGATGGGATTGTCCGTGGCCAACGTGCTCTCCCCCACCACCGGAGCCATGTCATCCCTAATGGGAACATTCCTTTTCCTCGTCGCCATGGTGGTCTTCCTTCTCGTGGACGGCCATCACATGGTACTGTCGGCCTTGCACCAGAGCTTCACCGCGATCCCCGTCGTGAGTACCGTGGATTTCTCGAAACCGAACCTTCTCATGGCGATCGTGGACATGCTGAAGTTTTTCTGGATCTCAACTATCCAATTATGCGCGCCGATGCTCCTCGTCATTTTCCTGATGGATTTCGCCTTCGGCATCGTCTCAAGGGTGGCGCCGCAGGTGAACGTCTTCATGCTCGGCTTCCAGGTCAAGCCGTCCCTGGGCCTGTTCGGGCTTGCTCTTATCACGCCGCTGCTGTTGAGCCACATGATAAACCTGGTGGGACAGGTGAGCGGCCAGCTGGCAAGGACCCTTATCATACTTTCCGGGAGGTAAAAATTGGCGGAAGATACCGGAGATAAGTCGGAGGAACCTACACCTCACCGCCTGCGCGAAGCCAGGGAGAAAGGACAGGTGGCCAAGTCGCGCGAGATAACCACCGCCGTCCTTCTGCTGTCTTCTTACATGCTGTTCAGGTACACCGGTGAATACGTGTGGAACACTCTTACTAGCATGGCCAATTCCATCCTGAGCATGATCCCGAACGTGATAAATGAATTTTCGCTCAGTTTCGTCGGCTATGTCCTGCTCCTGGCCGTCCAGGGCATGCTGCTCGCGGTGGCGCCCATTTTCTGCCTCACGTTCTTCGTAGCGCTTGCCGCAGAAGCCCTTCAGACCGGTTTTGTCTTTGCACTCGATCCGCTCGCCCCGAAGGTCGAGAGGATCTCTCCCGGCGAAGGGTTCAAAAGGATATTCTCGCTCCAGGGTTTCGTGGAGCTGATCAAGTCCATAGTGAAGATATTGATAGTCTTCTGGATAATGTGGGGTGCGCTGAGGGATGAGATCCCGAGGGTGGTCGTCCTGATCAACGGGCAGCCCTGGGATGCTGTGGTCCTGGGAGGCTCCATCGCCTATAAGATCGCGTTCAGGGTCGGGCTTTTCTACGTGGCCATAGCTATCCTGGATTATCTTTACAAGAGATGGGAATACATGCGCGGCCTGAAAATGACCAAGCAGGAGATAAAGGAAGAGTACAAGCGCCTCGAAGGCGACCCGATGATAAAGCAAAGGATGAGGGAGCTCCAGAGGCAGGTCGCCTACCAGAGAATGATGGCGGCAGTCCCCCAGGCGGACGTCGTGGTCACGAACCCGCTGCACATCGCAGTGGCGCTCAAGTACGAGGTACAAAAAATGAAATCGCCGAAAGTTCTCGCAAAGGGCGAAAGAAAGGCCGCCGATGAGATAAAAAGGATCGCCGATGAGGCGTATGTCCCTATAGTGGAGAATGAGCCCCTTGCGAGGTCGATCTTCCGGACCACCGACGTCGGCCAGCAGATACCCGCCGAGCTCTACCAGGCCGTGGCCGAAGTGCTCGCCTACGTGTACAGGATAAGGAAAAAAAGGACGGAAAAGCTGAAAACCTATCTCGGCCCTCTCGTGGGCACTCGCCCCGCCAACATCGGCGGGGCAAGAAAACCTTGAATAATGCCTGCGTACTGATAAAATTGCGCTAGATGGCATCTCCATTTTCGATCGACCTGAAAAGCATAAGGAGCCTGTTCACCTTAGCGGATATCTTTGTCGCCGTTCTCCTTGTTTGCATAATCGCCCTGATGATAGTACCCCTTCCGACCATAATCCTTGACCTTCTCATAACACTGAACATCGCTTTTGCCTTGACGATACTTCTCGTGGCCATGTACCTGAAGGAGCCGCTGGAGTTCGCTGCGTTCCCTTCGATACTTCTCATCGTCACGCTTTACAGGCTCTCCCTGAATATCGCCGCATCGCGCCTGATACTCCTCCAGGCGAACGCCGGTGAGGTGATAAACGCGTTCGGCAACTTCGTAGTGAGGGGGAACTACATTGTAGGAGCGATAATATTCGTCATCATAACCATCGTGCAGTTCGTGGTCATCACCAAGGGAAGCGAGCGCGTGGCCGAGGTCGCCGCACGCTTCACCCTGGACGCAATGCCCGGCAAGCAGATGTCGATCGACGCGGACCTTAACGCCGGCCTGATCGACGCGAACGAGGCGAGAGCACGCCGCAGGAAGATAGAACAGGAAGCGACCTT
>CAZSXD010000030.1:0-9854 GCA_964611075.1 uncultured bacterium | reverse complement strand
TGCCGATCCCGGGGCTGTTCTAGGATGGCAAGGTATCCGGAACCGGTGGCGCGCTTGATCGCCCAGCTCAACAAGATGCCGGGAGTGGGGCCCAAGTCGGCGCAGAGACTGGCGTTCTATGTGATGCAGGCCTCAAAGGACGAGATCGAGGAGCTCATAGAGGCGCTCAGGGAAACGAAGGAGAAGGTGGGACACTGCTCCACCTGCTTCAACATATCGGTCAGCGACCCGTGCGACATTTGCGGGGACGCGTCCCGCGACAGGAGCAGGATAAGCGTGGTCGCGAACCCGCAGGACCTGATAGCGATCGAGAAGACGAGAGAATACAACGGTCTCTATCATGTCCTGGGCGGCGTGATATCGCCGCTTGACGGGATAGGCCCGGAGAACCTGAGGATAAAGGAGCTGCTGAAAAGGATCACATCCGATGTCAAAGAGTTGATCTTGGCCCTTAATCCGACGGTGGAAGGCGAAGCAACGGTCATATACCTGACAAAGTTGCTCAAGCCTCTCGGGGTCATGGTTTCCCGCATCGCTTACGGTCTGCCGGTGGGAAGCGACATGGATTATGCGGATGAAGTGACCCTGACAAAGGCTTTTCAGGGAAGAAGGGAAGTGCCGTGAACTGGTTCATTGAGACGCTGACAAGGGTCCTGCTTACACCCAAACAATTCTTCGCGCATCTGCCGAAGGGGAGCTGGAGCGAGGACTCCCTTTCCTTCGCGCTCGTCTGCGGGTGGATAATGGCGTTCGCAATGACACTGGTGGTCTTTATCAACAACTACATGCCTACCGGAATGAGCCTGATCGAAGGCATTTACGGCAAGAAACTCCTGATCGTCGTGCCGGTGCTGATGGTCCTGGGGCTTGCTTTCTTCGCGATGACGCTGTTCATCGTTGCCGGGATCATGATAATCGCCCTCATTGCGCTTTTCTTTGTTTGTGCGTCCATACTGCACATCATACTGGTCCTTCTGGGAGGGGCGGGTAGCCTCTACGATATCTTCAAGGCCGTTCTGTACCTGAACGCCGTCGTTCTTTCGGGATTGTTGAACATTCTTCTGATGGTATTTGTCAAGTTCAAGCTCCTGCCCATGGCCTACTGGATAGGGCTTGAGAACCTGGTATATTACCTGGCGTCCCTGTACCTTTTCTATCTCTTCGCCATAACGGGAGCGAACACACACAAGGTCCCGGGATGGAAAGCTTTCCTCGCTTCCACGGTGCCGTTCGTGATACTTGTTCTCGCCAACATATTCATTTCTTCAAAGGTCCTGCCGAAACTGGCGGGATTCCTGAGCTAAAAGGGGAGAAGCGGATTGAAAGAGAGCGGAATAATCGAGATAAGGTGGCACGGAAGGGGCGGGCAGGGAGCAAAGACAGCGGCGCTCCTTTTCGCTGATGCGGCCCTCAGCGAAGGGAAGAACATCCAGGCTTTTCCGGAATACGGGCCCGAAAGGATGGGCGCTCCCGTTCAGTCGTTCAACAGGCTTTCGGACAAGCCGATAACGCTTCACTGCGGCATAACGAACCCGAAGTATGTTGCAGTGCTTGATCCCACTCTCATAAGCAGCGTGAACGTGCTCGCGGGGGTCCCTGATGACGGCAAGATAGTGATCAATTCATCCAAGTCTCCGGAAGAGATCAAGTCCGAATTGAAGATAAAGAACATCAAGGTCTACACGATCGACGCGTCAAAGATATCGCAGGAGACGATCGGGCGCAACATCCCGAACACACCCATGATCGGGGCTCTGGTGGCCGCCACAGGTCTGCTTGACATCGACGGGCTCCTCAAGGACATGGAACAGAAATTGAAGAAGAAATTCGCATCAAAACCCGAGGTCATTCAGGGGAACCTGAACGCCGTAAAAAGAGCGTACAAGGAGGTCAGGTCCGCGTAACATGAAACAGCAAATGACATGGAAAGAGCTGCCGAAAGGGGATACGCTCGAAGCCGGCACGGCGGAGCAGTTCGAAACGGGCGACTGGAGAAGCAAAAGGCCGATCTGGCATCCCGAGATCTGCATCCAGTGCCTTCAGTGCTGGATCCACTGCCCGGATTCTTCTGTCCTGGTGGACAGAAGCACTTCAAAGATGACAGGTTTCGATTACAAGCACTGCAAGGGCTGCGGGATATGCGCCGAGATCTGCCCCGTCAAGCCGAACAAGGCGATCACGATGGAGAACGAGGAGAAATAAAAATGGCGGTGTACGCGAAAACAGGCAATGAGGCCATGGCGGAGGCGATGCGCCAGATAAATCCGGACGTCGTTGCCGCTTATCCGATCACGCCGGCCACCGAAATTGCGATGATATTCGCGCAGTTCGTGGCGGACGGGCTTGTGGACACCGAATACGTCGCCGTCGAGTCGGAGCATTCGGCGATGAGTGCAACGCTTGGTGCGGCGGCCGCTGGCGCGAGGGCGATGACCGCCACTTCGTCGCAGGGGCTTGCCCTGATGTACGAGATACTGCCGATCACTTCCGCGCTGAGGCTCCCCATAGTGATGCCGGAGGTGAACAGGGCATTGTCAGGCCCCATCAACATCCACTGCGACCACAGCGACACGATGGCTGCGAGGGATTTCGGCTGGCTGCAAATATTCTCAGAGAACGCGCAGGAGGCTTATGACAATATCCTCCAGGCGGTCAAGATATGCGAGGACACGAGGGTCAGGCTTCCCGCGATGGTGACCACCGACGGGTTCATAATAAGCCACTGCATGGACAAAATGGAAGTGCTGGACGATAAGGTAGTCAAGGATTATATCGGGGAATACAAGCCCGAATATGCCTTGCTGGACGTCGAGAAGCCGATAACCGTGGGAGCTCTGGACCTCCAGGATTACTATTTCGAGCACAAGTATGCCGTTGCTCAGGCCATGAAAGCGGCAAAAGACGTGATAATCGAGGTTGGAAAAGAATTCGGCAAGAAATTTGGAAGGGAATACGGGTTGTTCGAGGCATACAAGCTTGATGACGCGGAGATCGCCATGGTTGCCCTGGGCTCGACAGCCGGGACAGCGAAGTTCGTTGTGGACGAGCTGAGAGAAAAAGGCGTCAAAGCCGGGCTTCTCAAGCTAAGGGTCTTCAGGCCGTTCCCGCATGAAGAGATAGCGCGGGCATTGAGCGGACTGAAAGCGGTCGCGGTGATGGACAGGAGCGATTCGTTCAATTCGGCCGGCGGGCCGGTCTTCACGGAGATCCGGTCGGCATTATTCGATCTGGAAAAGAGACCCAAGCTCATCAATTACATTTACGGCCTTGGCGGCAGGGACTTCAAGACGGATGAGATCGGCAGGATATTCGATGTCCTGGCCGGCGTAGCAAAGACAGGCAAGGTCGCGAGCATATACAATTACATCGGGGTTAGGGGATCATAATGGCGAACTTGAAGGAAATGGCGACGCAGGAGGAAAGGTTGACCGGGGGACATCGCGCCTGCGCAGGATGCGGGATCCCGATCATCGTCCGCCAGGTGATGCATGCCGTGAAAGGGCCTGTCGTCGTCGGATGCGCCACCGGATGCCTCGAGGTCACAACGACAATATTCCCTTACACGGCCTGGAAAGTGCCTTTCATCCACAACGCTTTTGAGAACTCGGCGGCCACCGTCTCCGGGGTCGAAGCGGCATACAGGGTGATGAAGAAAAAAGGGAAAATTAGCGAGGATATCAAGTTCATTGCCTTTGGCGGGGACGGCGGGACGTATGATATCGGTTTCCAGTCGCTCTCGGGAGCCATGGAAAGAGGGCACGACATGCTTTATATATGTTATAACAACGAAGCTTACATGAACACCGGCGTTCAGAGGTCGAGTGCCACTCCTTTTGGCGCGAACACGACCACGGCCCCGGCGGGAAAGGTGAAGCAGGGGAAGGAACAGTTCAGCAAGGACCTTACGGCCTGCATGGTGGCGCACAATATCCCGTATGCCGCCCAGGCTGCGGTCGGCAACTGGGTGGACCTCACGAGGAAAATAGAAAAGGCCATGTCGATAAAAGGCCCCAAATATATCGGGGTACTTCAGCCATGCCAGCTGGGATGGGGCTACCCGATGGAAAAAACGGTTGAGGTAGGCAAGGTGGCCATAGAAACGTGCATTTGGCCGCTTTACGAGGTGGAGAACGGCGTGTACAAGCTCACTTATAAACCGAAGGAAAAAAGGCCCGTGGCCGAATGGCTCAAGATGCAGGCGCGCTTCAGGCATCTCTTCAAGCCGGGGAACGAGAAACTGCTTGAGGAGATACAGGCGAAAGTGGACAGGGACTGGATCATGCTGCTGAAGAAGTGCGGCGAAACAGTTCAATAGTTTGATGACAATGTAAGGAGGTGAAGCTTAAGTGAACCAGAAAGATCTTGCTGATAAGGTGTCGGAAAAGTTGAAAGGCGAGAAAGTGAAGAAGGTGATGGTCGAAAAGATCCTTGACGAGGCGCTGTCGGTCATGACGGACGCCCTTGTGAAGGGAGAAAAGGTCAGGCTTGTGGGTTTTGGTAATTTCCTCGTGAGGACTAGAGCTTCGAGGATAGGGAGGAATCCGCAGACGGGGGAGAAGATAAGCATCCCGCAGTCCAAGTCTCCAGCGTTCGTTCCGGGTATAAACCTGAAGAAGGCTATCAAGGGATAACGGGTAATGCCAAGATCATCTGACAGATCCGCTCCGAAGAGCGATCCAGCGGGTCATCCTCTCGATGATCTGGAGCTCCTGCTCGACGTCCTTCCGCTCAGGATCAAGCCTGTACTTGAGGGTCATCCCGATATTTCCTCGATGATCGAAGTCGTGCTCGATCTGGGCAAGCTCCCCGAGGTCAGGTTCACGGGAAAATCACTTTACATCCAGGGCCCGAGCATCACAGCGGAAGACATCAGTTATGTGACGGCCAAGGTGGGGGAGTTCACCTCCGACAACAGGGCCGGCATCGAAAGGACGCTCCACAGGATATCGGCCATCAGGAACAGGCACGGCAGGATCATCGGGCTCACATTAAGGGTTGGCCGCGCGATATTCGGGACCATCGACATAATCCGCGACATCATAACATCCGGAAAGAACATGCTTTTCATGGGCCCTCCGGGGATAGGAAAGACGACGAAGCTCAGGGAGGCCGCGCGCGTGCTCTCCGACGAGTTCGACAAGCGCGTCATCGTCGTGGATACCTCCAATGAGATCGGGGGCGACGGGGACATACCTCATCCCGGGATCGGAAGATCGCGGAGGATGCAGGTCTCGTCCCCCGATCACCAGCATGCCGTAATGATCGAGGCCGTCGAGAACCACATGCCGGAAGTGATAATCGTCGACGAGATCGGGACGGAGGCTGAAGCCGCGGCGGCAAGGACCATCGCGGAGAGAGGCGTCCAGCTTATCGGGACCGCTCACGGAATAATACTTGAGAATATTCTGAAGAATCCCACATTGTCCGACCTTGTGGGGGGGATACAGACCGTGATACTCGGCGATGAAGAGGCAAGGCGCAGGCATACGCAGAAAGCGGTGCTCGAAAGAAAAGCTCCGCCGACATTTGACATCGCGATAGAGATACGCGAAAAAGACAAATTCGCCGTATATAAGGATGTAGCCGGCGCGGTTGACAGGCTCCTGAGAGGCGACGAGCCGAACCCCGAGATCCGCGTCAGGACCTCCGAAGGAAAGATAGAGATCAAGGAGGCCATGAAGGAAATGCCTCCTCTCACAAGGGAAGAAGAGCAGCTTGCCGAAAAACAGAAAGTAAGGACCATCTTGAGGATATATCCTTTCGGCGTGAACAAGGGCCTTATAGAACGGGCGATCAGGTCAATGAGGATCCCGGCCGCGGTCGCTGTCAGCCTTGACGATGCCGACATGCTTCTCACCGTCAGGTCGAAGGCGAGGGCAGGGACGAAGATAATGACTGCTGCCGAGGAGCGAAGGCTCCCGGTCCATGTCATCAAGAAGAACGTTGCCACACAGATCAACAAGTTCCTCAAGTTCTTTTTCAAGGTGGGGGGAGGGGACGAGTCGGAAGAGATCGCGCTCAGGGAAGTTGACGAAGCGATAGAGCAGGTGAGGAACTCCAGGAAGTCCGTTGACCTGAGCCCCCAGAACTCCTACATCCGCCGTTTGCAACATCAGCGTCTTGAGCAGATGGGATTCAAGGCCGAGTCAGTCGGAGAAGAACCGAAGAGAAGATTAAGGATATATCCCTCGTAGCATGCTCACCGATATCGAGATAGCCCAGAAAGCGAAACTTAAGCCCATTCAGGAGATAGCCCGCAAGGCCGGTTTCCTGCCCTCGGAAGTGGAGCTTTACGGAAGGGACAAGGCGAAGATAAGCCTTTCTGCCATGAAAAGGCTTTCGAAAAAGAAGAGCGGGAAACTTATACTTGTCACCACCATGACGCCTACACCATGGGGAGAGGGAAAGACCACTACCACCATCGGACTTGGCCAGGCCCTCGCAAAGATCGGCAAGAAAGCTTTCGTCTGCATCAGAGAGCCTTCGCTCGGCCCCGTGATGGGAGTGAAAGGCGGAGCGGCAGGCGGAGGATATTCACAGGTCCTCCCCATGGTGGACATAAATCTTCATTTCACCGGAGATATCCACATGGTAACAGCGGCGCACAATCTGCTTTCAGCGCTGATCGACAACCATATTTATCACGGCAATGAATTTGGCATCAACCCGGGAAGCATCGCATGGAGACGATGCATGGACATGAACGACAGGGCGCTCCGCAGCATAACTTTAAAATATACAGGGATCGAAAGACAGGAAGGTTTTGACATCACTGCCGCTTCGGAGGTCATGGCTATCCTGTGCCTTTCAAACGACATCATGGACATGAAAGAAAGGCTTTCAAGGATAATCATTGGGCGGTCAGGGAAGGGCGGCCCGGTGACCGCCGGTGACCTTGGAGCGGCTGGCGCCATGGCCCTGCTCCTTAAAGAAGCATTGAAACCGAACCTCGTTCAGACCGTTGAAGGCGTTCCCGCGTTCGTCCACGGCGGGCCGTTCGCCAATATAGCGCACGGGTGCAACAGCATCATTGCCACAAAACTGGCATTGAAGGTGTCCGATTATGTCGTGACCGAAGCGGGCTTCGGCGCCGATCTGGGTGCCGAAAAATTCTTCGATATAAAGTGCCGCGATGACGGTCTCAAGCCGGCACTTGTGGTAATGGTCGTGACATGCAGGGCCTTGAAAAGGCAGGGGGGCATAGCCAGGGAGGATCTCTTAAAAAAGAGTGTGACAGCGGTGAAAAATGGCCTTCCCAACCTTAAAAACCATCTTAAAAGCCTCCAATATTTTAGGGTGCCGATTGTGGTGACGATTAATTTGAGGTCCGAGGATGACAAAAAAGAGGTCCAAGTCGTGAAGGATCTGTGCGAAAAGCTTGAAATACCATGTGTTGAGTCCGACCTGTGGGCGCGGGGTGGCGCGGGAGGGACAAAATTGGCCGGGATGGCTGTGGAGGGGTCGAAGAAACCCTCGAAGTTCGGCTATCTTTACGGCGTTGACGAACCAATAAGAACAAAGATCGAGAAGATCGCGACAAGGATATACGGCGCGGAAGGGGTCGATTATTCGGAAGAGGCCTTAAAGGACATTGTGGGAATGGAGGGAATGGACTGCGGAATGCTTCCTGTCTGCATGGCCAAGACCCAGTTCTCTCTTTCCGATGACCCGAAGCTCCTGGGAGCCCCGAAAGGGTTCAGGATCCGCGTTAAAAAGCTCAGGGTATCGGCCGGTGCCGGCTTTATCGTCGCTTACACGGGTGATATAATGACGATGCCGGGCCTTCCAAAGCACCCGGCTGCCGAAAAGATCGATATCCTGGCGAACGGAAAGATCAAAGGATTGTTCTGACCTCACCCCCAGCCCCTCTCCTATAAATAGGAGAGGGGAGCAACCGGGAGGTGAGATGAAGTTAAATAAGTTTAGGGGTGAGGTATGAATCTGAAAAAGATAGAAAAAGCCGTTAAGATGATCCTCGAGGCTGTGGGCGAGAATGTGAAGCGCGCCGGCATCAGGGAAACTCCTGCCCGCGTGGCGAGGATGTATGCTGAGCTGTTCTCGGGGGTATCGAAGGACCCGAAAAAAGAACTTTCCGTCTTCCATGAGGAGGACCATGAAGAGATGATCATGGTCAAGAACATACCGTTCTATTCGATGTGCGAGCATCACCTGGTGCCGTTCGTCGGCAAGGCCCATGTTGTTTACATCCCGACAAAGGGAAGGGTGACGGGACTGTCAAAGCTTGTCCGCGTCATCGAAACTTTCGCAAAGCGGCCGCAGGTCCAGGAGAGGCTGACCAGCCAGATCGCCGACTGCCTCATGGAGGGCTTGAGGCCCCGGGGAGTTTTCGTCATCATCGAGGCGGAGCACCTCTGCATGTCGATGAGAGGCGTCAAGAAACCGGGTTCGATCACCGTGACGTCCGCCGTCCGCGGCGTTTTCCACAGGAACCTGACGACGAGGAACGAAGCGCTCCAGCTCATCAAGTCCTAGAACATGCCTAACGTTAAGACCCTTCTGCTCGACGACAAGGATTACCCCGAACTCCTGAGGAAGATATACGATCCACCGAAAGAGCTCTACATCAACGGCGACATCCGAACTTTAAGCTCAAGATGCATAGCGATCGTCGGGACAAGAAAGGCCACGAGTTACGGGAAAGAGACCGCCAGAAGACTGGCGAGGGAGCTTGCCGGGACGGGCTTCACGATCGTTTCGGGATTGGCTGAGGGGATCGACACGGAAGCCCATTACGGGGCGCTCGAAGGAAGAGGAAAGACCATCGCCGTATTCGGGTGCGGGATAGATACGATATTCCCGGCGCATAACAGGGAGCTGGCGGATGATATCTCAAGGATGGGAGCTCTCGTCTCGGAATACGGGCCGGGCATCCCGCCCGCGAAATGGACATTTCCCCGGCGCAACAGGATCATAGCAGGCCTGTCGGTCGGCGTCGTTATGGTGGAAGGGCACTATGACAGCGGCGCGATGATCACCGTGAAGCTGGCGCTCGACGAGGGTCGCGAGGTTTTCGCCGTGCCCGGCAATGTCCAGCTTGACCAGTCAAAGGGCCCGCACTGGCTCATAAAGCAGGGAGCGAAGCTGGTCGAAGGCGTTGACGACATCCTTGAAGAGTTCGGCATCAAGAGGGATGTTTCAGGGGCTGACAGGCAGGCGGACCGCTCACACCTGACGGAGGACGAGAGAAAACTGGTCGCCGTCATATCCAAAGAGCTCAAGCATGTTGACGACATCGCGGCGAGCGCGGGATTGAGGTCGTTTGAAGCGCTCAGCATGCTCGCGATGCTGGAAGTGAAGGGTATCGTGAGGCAGCTGCCCGGGAAATATTTCGTTATTTCTTGAGGACCTTCTTGAGCTTTTCCGTGGCTGTCTTGGCAATGCGCGAGACCTGAGATTCCGAGAGCTGTATCTCTTTGCCTATCTCCTTGAATGTCTTATCCTCGTTATAATAACCCTTGATGACCTTTCGCTCCGATTCGGAGAGTTCCTTCATCGCGCTTTCCACGGTTAAGGATGCGTCGGACTCCTCCCGGGCGATGGACTCCCTGTTGAACGCCATGTAAATGTTTGCCGCCGAGGTGATGAACTCATAGATCCCGGTCACGGGGTCCGAGCCTCTTTTCCTCAGGTAATCCTGCATGGCGCCCTTAAGCCGGACGCTCACGTAGGACCAGAGAGGCCCTTTTCTCGGGTCCCAAGTCTTGAGGGTCTCTACGAACGCGATCTTTGCTTCCGACAGCAGGTCGTCGGATTCGTTCTTTGCCACGTGCCTTGGAAGGCCGCCGATGTACCATTTGACCGTTTTGTTTATCTGGCCCTTGTATCTATCGAGG
>CAZSXD010000029.1:876-9920 GCA_964611075.1 uncultured bacterium | reverse complement strand
ATCGGGCGTCACGTCAATGCCCTCGTTCTGCGCTTTGCGCTTGAGGATGGCGATGCGCGTTTCGAGGTCGAGCGGCTGAATGTCCACGTTCAATCCCCAGAGGAAGCGCGATTTCAGGCGCTCTTCGAGCGTTGTCAGTTCCATCGGCGGACGGTCGCTGGAAATGACTATCTGCTTGCTGGCCTCATGGAGCGTATTGAACGTGTGGAAGAATTCCTCTTTTGTGCGGTCCTTTCCGGCAAGGAACTGAATATCGTCGATCATAAGCAGATCGACTGAACGGTATTTCTTGCGGAAGTCCTCCATGGCATTGTGCTGGATGGAGTTTATAAGATCATTGGTGAATTTTTCACTGGTGACATAGAGGGCCTTTGCATTCCTGTTGGTGCTGATGACATGGTGGGCTATCGCCTGCATGAGATGGGTCTTGCCAAGGCCGACGCCGCCGTAAATGAAGAAGGGATTGTAGGCTTTCGCGGGGGTCTCCGCAATGGCGAGCGCCGCGGCATGTGCGAACCGGTTGCCGTGGCCCACGACGAAAGTGCCGAAAGTATACTTGGGATTAAGGTAAATAGTGCCGGTATCGACCGGAGGGACAGGAGGAAGCCCCATTTGATAACCCGAATTTTCAAGGGGCGGAGTGACGAAAAGTTCTTTGGGGCCGACCGTGAACACAACGCCGGTCAGGCCCTCAGCTGCGCCCTTTTCCTTAATGATCCTGCTGGCGCTTTCCGTAAGCCATTCCTTAAGGACCTCATTTGGAACGGCAACAGTAAGGACCCCGTCAATCATGGAGGTTGGCTTTGCCGAGGAGAGAAGCGCACCGTAAACAGGCTTGCTGATGCCCTTTACTATTGCGACAAGGATATTATTCCACAGTGTATTTATATCAATAATCATAATGTATTCACAGGCAATAACGAACCTAAAATTAGCACCAATATTTGGCGCAATAGCAACAAATATTTAACCTCACTTATCCACAGCACACAGAAATATGTGGATAACTCGCCAAGGCTTAAATGAAACAGGATAGCTGGGCATATGTTCATAACTGCTCATTTAGCCTGTTGCCGCTGACAGGAAAATGAATTCTATCAGATGCCTGTGGATAAATCAAGTCCTTTGAGTCCGATAATCTCGAAACTTCTCGAAAAGCCTCATCTCGAATACCCGAAAAATATTATCGCGAATACGCAGAGGTCCCGAAAAACGCGAACACGTTGCTTATTGACCTCCCGTTTTCGCGTCTTTTGTGATGTTCGAGTTTTTGAGATACCGTCTTTCGCATTTTCGTGATGGCGTTTTCGTGAGATTTCGTGATCATGGGCCAGGTGGCGCTGCGAAGTCGGTTGACAATATGCCTTAAATTCAAATATAATACGCAACGTTGTCCAAAAACAAGGAGAAACGAAAATGACAAAGAGAACGTTCCAGCCACACGTCAGGAGAAGGAAAAGAACGCACGGATTCCTGGGAAGGCTAAAAAGGACGCTTAAGCGAAGGCGGCACAAGGGAAGGCGAAGGCTCACCCCGGAATGAAGCTCAAGACCCTGAAGAACAAGCGGGAATTCGATCTCGTGTTCGAAAAGGGCAAAAGGCACTCATCTGCAGCAGGCCAGATCATAATAAGAAGCGGTACGGACGAGAACAGGGTCGGGATCATTGTAAGCAGGAGCCTGGGCGGGGCGGTAAAAAGGAACAGGATAAAAAGGCTGGTTCGGGAGGCATACAGGAAGATCGCGGGAACGATGGCGATGGGAAGTGCCGAAATAGTGATAATCCCGAGGCCGGCGGTGGAGCATCTGGGGCAACGCAAAATAACGGAGTGCATCGCGGAAGCATTCCGGAGATCAGGGATTAAATGCTGAAAAATGGCGCATTAATAGCGATTAAAATATACAAGAAATTGATCTCGCCGTTCTTAAGAAAGTCCTGCAGATATTATCCTTCCTGCTCAAGCTATGCGATCGTGGCTGTGGATAAGCACGGATTGCTTAAAGGCGGCTTAATTGCCTTGGCAAGAATAACGAAATGCAATCAGTTCACAAGCGGGGGCTACGACCCTGTACCATAAAAATAGCCGGGATAAAGCCAAAAAACAGGCCAATGTTTCACGTGGAACATTCTGTTGGATTCGTATTGAGAGCTTAGGGAGGGCAAGATGGGAATATTGAACGCACTATCTGACATGATGACGGCAGCGCTGAAATTCTTCTTTCTGATCAGCGGGAACTGGGGATATGCGATAATATTGCTCACGATCGCCGCAAAGATCATACTTTATCCCTTGACGCTCCAGTCAACGAGACAGATGGCGGCAATGCAAAGGCTGCAACCGAAAATTGAAGCTCTTCAGAAGAAGCACAAGGGCGAGCCGGAAAAACAGCAGAAGGAGATGATCGACCTCTACAAGTCCGAAGGCGTGAATCCGCTTGGCGGATGCCTGCCTATGTTGCTGCAGGTGCCGGTCTTCCTTGCGCTGTTTTTTGCCCTGACCAGCGCCGATTTTGTAAAAGTCCTTGCGGCTGCGGGCTCAAAGGCGCAGTTCTTGTGGATAACCAACCTCTCAAAACCAGACCCGACAATGGTCATGGTGATACTGATAGGGTTATCCACATATTGGACCACATTGACCATGCCGGGAGGGGCATCAAAACAGCAGAAAAGCATGCTGTATTTAATGCCGGGCTTCATTGCCGTAATAAGCATGTCATTCCCGGCGGGCGTACAGCTTTACTGGGTCGTTCAAAACCTGCTCACAATAGCGCAGCAGGTGTATATACTGAGGAAATAACCCCGCATAATGGATTTACGGGGCAAGCCCCGCAGAAGAGGTTTACGGGGCAAGGAGGGGTAATGATGGCGGATAGCGTAAGGATGAAGGGAAAAACCACCGAAGAGGCGATAAAGTCGGCCCTGCAGGTGCTTGGGAAGACGATGGAAGAGGTGGACGTGAAAGTGATAAGCGAGAGCGAAAGCGGCGTACTGGGCGTCTTTGGCGGGAAGGAGGCGGAGGTTGAGGTTTCCACGAAGACGGAGAACTGGCAGGCCGCCAAGCAGATATTGCAGGACATAATGGACAAATTGGGCTTCATGACGCTTGTTACGGCTGCAGCCGAAGGCGAAGATGCGGTCAACATGGAGATAAAGGGCGACGACATGGGGCGGATAATCGGCAAGGAAGGGGCAACACTTGATGCTCTTCAGTACCTTGTATCGGTGATCATGAGCAAGAGGAAGGGCAAAAGAGTAAGAATAATGATCGACGCGGAGGGCTACAGGGAAAGAAGGAAGAAGAAGATACTTGAGGATGCGGACAGGGAGGCAAAGGAAGCGGAAACGAGCGGAAAGGAAAGGCCGCTCCCGCCGATGTCCGCGGCAGAAAGGCGCATAGTGCACATGCACATACAGGACAACTACCCGGACCTGATCTCATACAGCAGGGGCGAAGGGTCGGGAAGACAGCTCTATATCGGCCGCAAGCCCGGCTAAAGGAGAACATGAGTGTCATCTGACACCATAGCCGCGATATCAACGCCGCTTGGGGGAGAGGGAAGCATAGCGGTGATAAGGATAAGCGGCCCCCGGGCACTTGATATCACCTCACGCATATTCAACCCGACCACGGACGGAGACTTTTTAGCAAACACATTGAGGCATGGCTGGATCATGGACAGGGCGAAGCGGGTCGACGAGGTCATGGTTGCCTTTATGGCTGGGCCTAAAAGCTATACAGGCGAGGATGTAGTTGAGATAAGCTGCCATGGAGGGCCCGCAGTTGTTAAGAACATATTGCAGCTGGTGATATGTGGGGGGGCCAGATTGGCCGAGAGGGGGGAGTTCACGAAAAGAGCCTTTCTGAGCGGCAAGATCGACCTTACCCAGGCAGAGGCTGTAATAGACCTGATCAGAGCCAGGACAAAGGAGGCATCGATCCTTCACGCATCGCACTTAAGCGGTTCTTTGTCATCCAGGCTCATGGCCGTAAGGGAGGAATTGAAGGCTTTTCTGGCGCAAATGGAAGCTTCGATCGATTTTCCCGATGAGATCAGCGAAATTGGCCGTAAACAGGCACGCTCGGTCATCATAAATGCCATGAAAAGCATATCAGGGATGATATCCACAGCCGATATGGGCAGGATATTCAGGGAAGGCGTCGCAATTGCGATAGCGGGACGGCCGAACGTGGGGAAATCCAGCTTGATGAATGCACTTTTAAGGCACGAGAGGGCGATCGTTCATGAGGATCCCGGGACCACAAGGGACACAATAGAAGAAACGATCAACATAAGGGGCATAGCGGCAAGAATCGTGGATATGGCGGGGATCAGGGATACAAAATATAAGGTTGAAAGCCAGGGCGTAGAAAAGGCTTTTAAGGCCCTTGCTGACGCGGACCTGGCGGTGGTCGTGATCGATGCTTCTGAGAAACTGACCCAAGAGGATAAGTCGGTCATTGAAAGGACCGAAGACATGAAAAGGATATTTGTACTGAATAAGATCGACAAGAAGCAAGTATCAAAGATGGAACATCTGAAGGCCATGACAGGCAAGGACTCTGCGGTTGTTGAAGTTTCGGCGCTGAAGAACACGGGGATCGATGTTCTTGAGGGTGCTATCTTCAAAGAGGTCTCAGGAGATAAATCGGTGGCGCGGAACATCGATGTAATGATAAACTTGAGGCAGAAGCAATGCCTGTCGAGGGCAAATGAGTGCCTTGCGAAGGCATTAGGGTCGGTAAAAGAAGGCATGGAAACAGACTGCGTGGCTATTGACCTGAGGGGGGCGCTTGCGGCAATGGGGGAAGTGACAGGAGAGGCTGTCGGGGCAGAAGTTATTGATGCTGTCTTTGAACGTTTTTGCGTGGGCAAATAGGCCCAATGTTTCACGTGGAACATTCGGTTATTATGCACAGGTGGATAAGGGGTGTGGATAAGTAAATGGGTCAGATAATTGACGGCAAAGCCAGGGCAAAGACTATAAGGGAACAGCTTAAAGGCGAGGTATCTGCGCTGAAGGGCAGGGGGATACACCCCAGGCTGGCGGTCGTGCTTGTCGGAGATGATCCGGCCTCACACATCTATGTCTCAAACAAGGAAAAGGACTGCGCCGAGGTCGGCATATTGTCCGAAACACACCGGCTTTCTGCTAATGCCACGGAAGCCGAAGTCCTGGCAGCGGTTGAAAAGCTGAATAAGGACAGGTCGGTGCACGGCATTATCGTGCAATTGCCTCTCCCGATCCAGATAGACGAAGAAAAGGTGACAAATTCGATCATTGCCGCCAAGGATGTTGACGGACTTGGCATCGAGAATATGGGGCTGCTGATAAAAGGGCAGGGGGACCCGCTTGTCTGCTGCACTCCGCAGGGCTGTATAGACCTCATCAAAACAACAGGCATCGAGATCAAGGGGAAGGGCGCGGTCGTAGTGGGCAGGAGCAACATGGTGGGGAAGCCGATGGCCATACTTTTGCTGCAGGAACACGCGACAGTTACTATATGCCATTCGAGGACCATCGACCTCCCCGCGATAACAAGAAAAGCGGATATCCTTGTTGCCGCCACCGGGAAAGCGAAAATGATAAAGGGGGACATGATAAAAAGCGGCGCGGTTGTGATCGACGTGGGGATGATAAAAACGGTGGATGGTTTTGTCGGCGACGTTGATTTTGACGCTGCCAAGGATGTAGCGGGCTATATCACTCCTGTTCCCGGAGGCGTCGGCCCGATGACAAGGGCAATGCTTTTAAGGAACACCATCAAGGCTTCATCAAGGGCCTGATCTTCGTTTTTTACCTTTCGGCCTCCTGACAAGCTCCAGTTTATTCCTATCTATTATTTTCCATTCGACGACTTCGGACTTTATCAATTCCATGGCTGAGGCCAAAGCAGCCGGGAAATTCACGACCCATTGGCTGCCTTTCCCTCTTTTGATCGCTTGCACCTTTGTCGGGTATCCCATATATAGTAATTATACTATACACTTTATTTCACTGGCTTCAAGGGCCTATTCCCTGCTTGTCCCTTTGTATCGGAATGGGAATGAGGATGAGAGGTGAGTTTGGGATGAGAAGTGTGGATGTGGGAACCACATTCCCACAACTCACTCTTAACCCATCACTCACTCCATCCCCTCATTCTTCGTATATATGGGCAGTATTTACTGGCGTTTGAATTTTTGGTATAATGCCCCTCTATTATGTCAGTACCGTTCTTTGATCTGAAGATCCAGAATTCCAGGATACGGGGAGAAATTGACGCAGCCATATCATCTGTGGTCGACGGCGCTCACTTCATTCTGGGCAGCAATGTCGCTGAATTCGAGAAAGAGGCAGCCGCTTATCACGGGGCTAAATTCGCCGTCGGCGTTGCTTCTGGAACGGATGCTCTGCATCTTGCTCTTAAAGCTGCCGGGATCGTGGAGGGCGAGGAGGTCATCACCACGCCTTTCACTTTTGTGGCCACCGCCGAGGTCATCTCATATATCGGCGCAGTACCCGTGTTTGCCGATATCGATCCTGTCACTTTCAATATCGATCCGGAAACCATAAGGAAAAAGATCACCAAAAAGACCAGGGCTATTATTCCCGTGCATTTGTTCGGCCAATCGGCTGATATGGCCAGGATAATGGACCTCGCCAGAGCTCACGATATAAGGGTCATAGAGGATTCCTGCCAGGCGATAGGAGCCAAATACGGCGGCAAGCATGTTTCCACCATAGGGGATGCGGGCGGGATATCCTTTTTCCCGACAAAGAACCTCGGGGGCTTCGGTGACGGGGGCATGGTCATCACGGACAATGAGAAGATATACGACACCGTCAAAGTATTAAGAGGACACGGCAGCAGGGCCGCGTACCACTATGATATGGTGGGTTATAACAGCAGGCTCGACGAAATACAGGCGGCGGTGCTCAGAGTTAAGCTCAAACATCTGGAAATTTATATGGAGGCCAGAAGAAAGAATGCCGCTATATACGATAAGATGCTTGCAGGTATCGTGGGAACACCCAAAGAACTTGACGGCGCAAGGCATGTTTACAATCAATACACGATAAGGGCTGGGGACAGGAATAAGCTGCACGAATTCTTAAGATCAAAAGGGATCGGCTCCATGATATATTATCCGCTGGCGCTTCACGTCCAAAAAGTGTACGAAACTCTCGGCTATAAGAAGGGGAGCTTTCCTAACTGCGAAAAAGCACAGGATGAGGTCCTGTCGCTTCCCATTTTCCCGGAACTTACAGAGGACCAGATAAGGGAAGTCGCTTCCGCCATCAGGGATTTCTACCTGCCTGCCGGCAGGCACGGCAAGAAATGAAGCGCCTCAAGGTAGGGGTCATCGGCTGCGGAGTGATGGGATCTTTCCACCTTAAGCAGTATGCGGCAATAGATGAGGTTGAGGTGGCGGGAGCTTCGGACATAGACCCCGGACGTGAGTGCGAAGGGCATAAATTCTACGCGAACTACCTGGAACTGCTTGATCATGTGGACGCGGTCTCCCTCACCTCACCGACGAGCACTCACTATGAAATGGCAATAAAGATCATCGAAAGAGGAAAGCATCTACTGGTAGAAAAGCCGATAGCCGTGACCGCGGACCAGGGCAGGGAGATCGTGAACAGGGCGAAAGCCAAAAAGATAGTGCTTTCGGTCGGCCACATAGAAAGGTTCAATCCTGCGTTCTTGGCGCTGACAAAGGCTCTGGGCAGGACAAGACCTGAGATCATTGACATCAAGAGGTTCTCGCCCTTCCCCGCGAGGATATCCGACGCCTCATGCGTGATAGACATGATGATCCATGACATAGACATCGCGGTCAAGCTGACCGGTTCAAGGGTTAAACATGTGCACGCCGCCGGCAAGGTGGAGAGAACGGACAAGCTGGACAAGGCCTTTGCCGTCCTGATATTCGAGAACGGCACGGTCGCGAACATAGAGGCAAGCAGGGTTCACGAAGAAAAGGTAAGGACTCTCACGGTGGCAGGCGGGGACTCGGTCCTTGAGGCCGACCTCCTTAACAAAAAGCTCCGTGTTAAGGCAAGAGGCTCATGGAGGGACGCGGCAACGGGTCAACATGACCAGCTCAACGCGGAACTGCGGGATTTCGTAGCCTCCATAAACAGGAAGACAGGGCCGGCGGTGAGCGGAGAGGACGGGGTAGCGGCGCTTGAAATAGCGAACAGGGTGGAGGAGCTTGCGCTAAAAGGCGGCGACTCCGGAGAGGCGGGTTAGGGTCATTGATATAGCAGCGCTTCCCTGTCCTTTGCGATTTTGGTATTGGCTATGATCTCCGCAGCTTCGGCCCTCGTGAGCGGCCTGTTCGGCTCAAAGGGTTTCCCCTCAAAATAGACGAGCAGCCCCTCGTTCCTTGCCGCCTGCACCGCCTTTGCCGCCCAATGATACACGGGCATGTCCGGGAACGGCTTTTCGCGCAGGGTCTCCACGGGCCGTATGCCGGCGAACCTGCTTATCATCAGCACGCCTTCAGTGCGTGTGATCTGCCTCGAAGGCTTGAAGGTGCCGTCCCTGTAGCCGTTGACAATGTTCCTGTCGACGGCGAGTCTCACGTATTTTGACGCCCAGTGCCTGGCCGACATATCCTTGAAGACCTCAACGCTTATTTCCGGCGTTTCGAATTCGAGCGCTCTTACAAGCAGGGTGGCAAGCTCCGCCCTCGTTATCCTTTTGCCGGGCATGAAAGTGCCGTCGGGGTATCCTTTGAATATTTTAAGTGTGGCCAGCATGTTTATTTTATCCACCGCCCAATGGTCAAGGGGTACGTCCTCGAAGGTGGCGATCCTGACGAGCTTAAGCGGCTTCTGGTCAAGCAGGGATCCGTCCCTGTCGAAGCAATTGATGATTATGACATTCCTGCCGATCCTTAGATCGGCGACCTCGATATTGAAGACGCTGTTCACATTTGGTGCGATCTCGACGATGCGCGCCTCGACACTGTTGATCTCGATCTTTTTGACCTCGTTATTGAGGACTGTGCCGCTTATGTTGGTCCTGTCCTCATAGAGAGAGCTCCTGTCGG
>CAZSXD010000029.1:0-866 GCA_964611075.1 uncultured bacterium | reverse complement strand
ACTGTATCTTCCAAATAAAAAATCCCTTCTTGTCTTATGTTTTCCTTCTTTGCTTAGGGCGTTGCAGTGCTGATCCTGGGCCTGACCTCGGAAGAGGGGAACTTCATGAGCGAGTATGACAGGGAGAAGTAATGGGTGAGGTTCTCGGAAAGAGGGCCGTACTGATGGTAGGCGTAATCGAAGCCGAAATCGCCCCACCAGAATCCGAGGCCGAAGGTGATGTTGTTGTCGATGCCGTCTCCCGCGATCTTTGCGAAAAGGTCCTGGTCCACGCCAACTCTCACGGCAAGGAACTTGTAGGCCCACCATTCGCACCCAAGGTGACCGATGCCCGGCTTATCCGTAAAAGTGCTTTCCAGGTCGAGGTTCACGAAAACATCCTGGGGATATTCCAGGTAAGCGTTCTCGATGCCGCAGACCTTCATGCTCATGCCGATTTTGTAGTTCGGCGGAATGGCCTCTTCCGCACCCCCTTCCCAGATCAGCGAGCCTCCGATATACGAGGGGAGGACGTTCTGCGCGTAAGCACCCAGCTTAAGCCACGGATTGACCGGATAGATCATTCCCAGGTCAACGTCGTAGCCGGATGCGGAAACGGTCTCGTCGGTGGCGCGCAGCTGCTGCCGGAAAATCTTGAAGCTGAGCCCGACGGAGGCCTTGTTTAAAGGGGGTATGTTGAGATACTTCCCGACGACAACGCCGTACGAGAAAAGGAAAACGTCGCTCGAATAGTTCGTTGCGAAAATGTCCAGGGGGACTATCCTGTGAGTTGCAGGATCCCTGTAGGTCGTGTATATCTCTCCGCCGAGGTTCGCGCCTATGAAAGCCAGGCCGTAGCACTCCTGGCTTGTGGCGCGGTGATATCC
>CAZSXD010000028.1:0-10020 GCA_964611075.1 uncultured bacterium | reverse complement strand
ACATGCAGATGGGGCTCCAGGCAAGGCTGATGTCAAAAGCGCTGAGGAAGCTGACGGCGGTGGTGGGCAAGAGCAAGACCGTGTTGATCTTTATCAACCAGCTCAGGGAGAAGATCGGGATAATGTTCGGCAACCCCGAAACGACCCCCGGCGGGCGGGCGCTCAAGTTCTATTCATCTGTACGGCTTGATGTGAGGGCGAGTGAAAAGATCAAGGAGGGTGACAGGATAGTGGGCGCGAGGGTGAAGGTGAAGGTGGCAAAGAACAAGGTGGCCCCTCCCTTCAGGGAAGCGATGTTCACGCTCATCCACGGCCAGGGAATATCCAGGCCGGCCGATGTCCTTGATACCGGGATAGCGCTGGGGATCATACTGAAGTCCGGCAATACGTATATGTTCAAGGACCAGAAGCTTGGTGTGGGCTACGAAAATACCGAGAACATGCTGAAGGAAGATCGGGAATTATATAAAAAGGTCGATTCTGAAGTCAGGAAAGGGATATCTCATCCGCCCGCCCCGGCATCAAAAGAAGCGGCGGAAGTTAAGAAGAAATAGTTACAATCATTAAAGGAGGCGTATTAAATTGAGTTTAATGGGGTTCATTTATGGGGTGCTGCTGGCGCTCGTGATATTCGGGCTGCTGGTGGTGTACGTGCTGGTAAGACGCAGCATGGCCGAGCAGAAGATAAGGGTCGCGCAGGAAACGGCAAAAAGGATACTTGAAGATGCCAAGAGAGAGGCGGAAACAAAAAGAAGGGAAGCGATACTGGAGGCAAAGGACGAGGCTATCAAGTCGAAACAGGAATTCGAGCGGGAAACAAGGGAAAGGAAGAACGAGCTCCTGTCGCTTGAGAAAAGGCTCCTTCAGAAAGAGGAGAGCATAGACGCCCGCGAAAAGAACATAGAGGAGGCAAAGAAAAAACTTAAGTCCGCGGAGGATGATATTGTCAAGGTAAGGAACCTTCTTGAGGAATTAAGGCTGAAGCACGTTAAAGAGCTTGAGAAAGTGGCGGGTCTTTCCCGGGAGGAAGGCATAAAGGCCCTTTTAAAGAACCTTGAAAAGGACATCGACAAGGAAGCGGCCCTGCTTATAAAGGCGAAGGAGGAGCTGCTTAAGAAAGAGTCTGACAAAATGGCGAAAGAGATACTGACCACCGCCATCCAGCGGTGCGCCGTCGATCACGTGGTGGAGTCCACGGTATCGCTGGTCGAGCTGCCGAACGAGGAAATGAAAGGACGCATAATCGGGAGGGAAGGCCGTAACATCAGGGCGTTCGAAACGCTCACAGGCGTTGACCTGATAGTTGACGACACTCCGGAAGCGGTGCTGATCTCCGGTTTTGATCCGGTGAGGAGGGAAACCGCAAGGCTCACCCTCACAAAGCTGATAGCCGACGGGCGCATCCACCCGGCAAGGGTCGAGGAAATGTACAACAAGGCGAAGGAAGAGCTGAAGGAGACCATGTGGGACGCGGGAGAAAAGGGCACCTTCGAGGCGGACGTCCACGGGCTCCCGCCTGTCGAGATCCAGATGCTCGGACGCCTTAAATACAGGACGAGCTACGGGCAGAACGTTCTTCAGCATTCGATAGAGGTGGCGAAGATCTCGGGAATGATAGCGGCGGAGCTCGGCGTCAACGTTAAACTGGCCAAGCGGGCGGGGCTCCTTCACGACCTGGGAAAAGCGATCGACCAGGAAACGGAAGGCACCCACACGAAGCTGGGCGTGACTTTCGCCCAGAAGGCCGGCGAATCCGACGAGGTACTCCACGCCATAGCGGCCCATCATTATGACGAGCAGCCGCGGACCGTGGAGGCAGTGATCGTTGCCGTCGCCGATGCGATATCGGCGTCAAGACCTGGTGCAAGGCGCGACACCCTCGAGGCATACATCAAGAGGCTTGAGAACCTTGAAAAGGTCGCCTGCTCGTTCGAAGGCGTTGATAAATGCTACGCCATCCAGGCAGGACGCGAGGTCAGGATAATAGTGCAGCCCGATAAGGTGGACGATCTCAAATCCACGAAGCTCGCATATGACATAGCGAGGAAGATCGAGGCTGAATTGGAGTATCCCGGCGAAGTGAAAGTGACCGTCATCAGGGAGACAAGGGCGACGGACACCGCGAAATGAGGCATAAATGAAGGTCTTATTCATCGGGGACGTTGTGGGCCGGCTTGGGAGGGCCGTAACAAGAGAGCTTCTCCCCCGTCTGCGCGATGAGCACAAGCTCGACGTTGTCATAGTCAACGGCGAGAACGCCGCGGCAGGGATCGGCATCACGAAGAAGATCTGCGATGAGTTCATCTCATACGGCATAGATGTCATAACCACCGGCAACCACATCTGGGACAAGAAGGAGATGCTTGAGGACATAAACAATTGTCCTGTCCTGATAAGGCCGGCCAACTATCCCGAAGGTGTCCCGGGCGTGGGATACAAGATGTTCCAGACAAAAGGCGGCGTCAAGTATGCCGTCGTCAACCTGATCGGAAGGGTCTTCATGCCGGCTGTCGACGACCCGTTCAAGAAAGCCGACGAGATCATCGGGAAGCTCCGGTCCGGAACGCACGTGATCATCGTGGACATGCACGGCGAGGCCACATCCGAGAAGAACGCGCTCGCGTGGTATCTGGACGGGAGGGTAAGCTCCGTGATCGGCACCCACACGCACATCCAGACCGCGGACGAGAGGATACTCCCGCAGGGGACCTCGTTCATCACTGACGCGGGGATGGTGGGAGCGTTCAATTCCATAATCGGGGTCAAGAAGGATATGATAATAAAGAGGTTCCTCACCAGCCTGCCCGAGAGGTTCGAGCCGGAGCTTGAAGGCCCCGGCGTGTTCAACGGGCTTGTGCTTGATATCGACGACAAGACCGGAAAGACAAAGGAAGTTAAAAGGATATACAAGGTCGTGGAGAACGTGAAGGTGGAGGCCTAGGCGGACAGCGAATCTATCTGATCTCCGAGTACCTTTTTCTGCTTGGCAAGGGTCGAAGCTTCATTCTTCCATTCTTCCGCCACTTCCGGCGGGACATTCCTGTTCTCAAGCTTCTTGCTGGTCCTCGCCATCTCATCATCAAGCTTCACGAGCTTTTCCCTGAGCCTCGCGACCTCTTTGTCCAGATCGATGATCCCCTTTAGGGGAACATAAAGGGTGATGCCTGGAAGCGCAGCAATGGCCGAACCGCTCATCTTTTCCTTGATCTTATCGGTAATTTTAACATCCTTGATCCTTGCCAGCGCCTTGATATATTTCAGCTGTTCGTCGGATATCTTCTTCTTCGTTTCGATGACTATCGAGAGCTCCTGAGAGTGCGGGACATAAAGCGACGCCCTGATATTCCTGACCGACCTGACAACTTCTTCGATCATTTCCATCTCCTGGTCAAGCTTTTCATCGATCAACTTCGCATCCGCCTTCGGCCATTCTGCCAGCATTATTGTTTTTTTGCCAACATTCAGCTTTTGCCAAATCTCCTCGGTTATGAAAGGCATAAAAGGATGAAGGAGCCGCATCGTCCCTTCAAGGACTTTCATCAGGACATCCGGCGAAGCATCGATCTTTGACATTTCAATATACCAGTCGCAGAACTCGCTCCAGATGAAGTCATAAAGCTTGCGCGCCGCATCTCCGATCTCGTAATTCTCAAGATTGTTCGTGATAGTGGCGATAGTTGCGTTGAACCTGCTAAGTATCCATTTGTCGGCAAAAGAAAGCTTCGAAGCTGATTTGCTCTTGAAACCGAGGACATACCGGGCGGCATTCCAAATTTTAGTACTAAAGTTCCGCGCTTCCGTTATCTTCTCTTCCGCCAGCTTGATGTCCTGGCCCTGGCCTGAAATGAGGGAGACAAGAGCGAACCTTAGCGCGTCCGCCCCTACCCTGTCGATCACGTTTAGCGGGTCTATAACATTGCCGAGCGACTTGCTCATCTTCTTTCCGGAAATATCCCTTATCAATCCGTGGATGAATATCTTCGAGAATGGCTCCTTCTTCATGAACTTCAGCCCCATCACGATCATCTTAGATACCCAGAAAGTGATTATATCGTAACCCGTGACAAGCACAGACGTGGGATAATATTTCTTGAGGTCTTCCGTTCCTTCCGGCCAGCCAAGCGTGGAGAAAGGCCATAACGATGAGCTGAACCATGTATCAAGTACGTCGGGATCCTGCGCCAATTTCGTCCCGCCGCACTTCGGGCATTTTGACGGAATCTCTTCGGATACTATTATCTCTCCGCAATCGCAGAACCAGGCAGGGATCCTATGTCCCCACCAGATCTGCCGGCTGATGCACCAGTCGCGGTGGTTCTCCATCCAGTTGATGTAGACCTTTGTCCAGCGGTCGGGAATGTACTCGATCTTCTTCTCCTCGACTGCCTGTATCGCCGGCCTGACCAGGTCCTTCATTCGGACGAACCACTGGTCGGAAAGATAAGGCTCTATGATAGTTTTGCATCTGTAGCAGCGTCCAACGGCATTCTGATAATCCTCGATCTTTTCGAGATAGCCGCCCTTTTCAAGGTCATGAACGATCATTTCGCGGACCTTGAGCCTGTCATGGCCTTCGTACGCCTTGATGTCTTTCTGCTCATCGGCAGGCAGGTCCTTGATGTTGATCTTCGCGTCCGGGTACATGATATTGATCTGTGGAAGGTTATGGCGCAGCCCGATCTCGTAGTCATTGGGATCATGGGCGGGAGTGACTTTCACAGCTCCCGTGCCAAATGACGGGTCGACGAAATCATCCTTTATGACCGGGATGCGCCTCCCCACCAGCGGAAGCACCAGCATTTTGCCGACAAGCCCCTTGAACCTGTCGTCCTTCGGATTCACCGCCACGGCCGTGTCCCCGAGCATCGTCTCCGGCCTCGTTGTCGCGACCGTTACGAAATTCGACGTCCCCTCGACGGGGTATTTCAAGTACCACAGCTTGCCTTTTTCGGTGGTATGTTCAACTTCAATGTCTGAGAGGGCTGTTTTGCATCTCGGGCACCAGTTGATTATCCTCTTCCCCCTGTATATCAGGCCTTCATTGTAAAGGGTCACGAAAGCTCTTCTGACCGCTTTCGAAAGGCCGTCGTCCATTGTGAATCTTTCGCGGGTCCAGTCGCAGGAAGCGCCAAGACGGCGGAGCTGCATGGTTATCTGATTGCCGAACTTATTCTTCCATTCCCACACCATTTCGACGAATTTTTCGCGTCCGATGTCCTCTTTCCGCTTTTTCTCCTTTGCCAATTCCTTCTCGACGACGTTCTGCGTGGCAATGCCGGCGTGATCGGTCCCGGGAACCCAGAGAGTGGGGATGCCTTTCATGCGGTTGAATCTGATCAGAATATCCTGGATCGAATTGTCCAGCGCGTGGCCCATGTGAAGAGATCCCGTAATGTTCGGCGGCGGAATGACTATGACGAAGGGTTTACCGGAAGCTTTCGGATCCGGCGTAAAGTATCCGTTCTCCTCCCAGACTTTATACCATTTTTCCTCGACCGCTTTGGGTTCGTAGACTTTTGATAGTTCTTCGCTCATAAGTATGTTTCGATTATTTTCCCTTCGTCGAAGTCCTCGAGCATCAGGTATTCCTTCATGCCGGGGAAAGTGGCAGCCTGCGGGATCAGCCCGACAAGCTCGGTGTTCTGGATGGCTACGCCCTTCGACGAACACTCTTTCTTCACCCTGTCCATCAGGACCTTCAGCCCGGTCTGCTTGTAATGCGTCAGGTTGACCGTGACCTGGACCATGCCCTTTGAATTAAGCGGGACTCCAAGGGCCCTGACGCCTTTGAGCCCGCCGTCCTTCTCGCGGATGCTCCTGGCGATCTCCTTCGCTTTCGCCAAGTCGTCGGAATCAATGTTGAAGTTGAAGGCGATCAGGAAGTCCCTTGCGCCTATCGCGACCGCTCCGGCGGTAGGATGCACCGTTTGAGGGCCGAAATCAGGCTTGAAGTCCTTCGTCGCGATCGCCGACTTCAAATGCGAAAGCCCGCCGTGCCTGATATTGCTTAAATGCTTGAACTTGTCATTCCTTGCCGCTTCACCGTACAAATAAACTGGAACTTTCAAGTTTTCGGCAACCATCTTGCCAAGTTTTTTGGCAAGTTCTTTGCAGTCGCCCATGTTCGCGTTCTTCACAGGTATGAACGGGACGACATCAACGACGCCGATGAAAGGGTGCACTCCGACCTGGCGGTTGATGTCGATAAGCTTGACCGCGGTCTCGATGGAATTGCAGGCGGCTTTAAAGACATTCTCGGGCATTCCGATGAACGTCACGACCAGCCTGTTATGGTCGTCATCGTAAGACTGGTCGATCACGTCAACCGAGGAGGCCTTGATCGAATCGACTATCTTGTGGATGACCGTGGAGTCATGGCCCACGCTGAAGTTCGGCACGCATTCGATCAACTTTTCCTGGACCACCTTCACCTCTGCCTTTGCCTCATCCTGTGCCTTAGCCTTTGCCTTAGCCTCTGATTTTCCCTGAGGTTTTTTCTCGAAACCGAATATCATGAGGGGATTATAGCACGCAGAAATATTTATTGCGAAAAGTGAAATTTCTACAGATATATCCCGATAATATCAAGAAACTTTTACAGGAGGTAATTATATATGACACAAATGTCAAGGGTCACGAAAGCAGTTTTACCGGGAATGATAAAACAGATCAGGGGCAATGTCTTTATGGCCGTTACCAATATATTCGCAAGTCCCAAGGAGCTGCTCAAACTGTACAACAAGGAAGTATTCCCCGGTGATCTCCGATCTTTTCAGAAGGTTTTCAGGCCTGGAAAGGACCTGTACTATTCCCGCTTCCTTGTGCTGAAGCCGAACGCGAAAGAAATGCTGTTCAGCATGATAGCTAAAAGGGCAATGGTCCCGACGCTTACGGATTATGAATCCCATGCTATATGGAAAGACGTCTGTTCATATTTAAAACCCAGGATACTCGTTCAGAAAGTGACCTATACGGACGGCGTTTTCAGTAACGGGAAAAAACTTAATCATGGCAATTTGTATCTGGTCGTTAAAGAATTGGAGAATAATCCGCCGGAAAGTTCATTATATGCTGGCTTAATTAGAGATGAAGTATTCGATTCAGAGGTACGGCGAAGAAATTAACTGTCTATTTCTTCCCGTTCTTCGCAATAAAAACTGCAATTTCCGCTAATATCCGTCGATAAAACAGCATGTTCAGCAAGATCATATTATTGAATGCCGCTGTAAAGACATTTGAGACGAACTTCGTTGTAACAAGGCAATTATTCCAACGGGGAGCTTTTCCAAAGGTTGTTCCTGTCGTTAAGCCCGGCAACAACGAATATATGACGTATAAAGATTCAGAAATCATTCTTCGTCAATGGATATCCTCACCTTCATCCGTTCTTCTCCCGAAAGAGCCCATGGCCGTATTTATTGACGACACTAGAACGGATCGCGACCCGCAGCATTTAATAGGATATGAAATATTATTTTCTCAACTTCGCTCCCATGATAATTTTTTGGGGCCGGCGGGATTTTTCAAATGGACCGTTTTTATGAGCACAGCATATCAACTTATGGACAAGGCTTTTTTCACGCAATCGTTCCTTTCCAAAACATTCCATAACTGGAAGGGTGATAAAGATTTCTTTAAGAGCCTTGAATGGAAGATCGACAGCGCTTTCCTGAACTGGCTGCAAACCCTCAGATTGGATGCTTACATCAGTCTCTGTTTGGCGACAGATTCTCTGGATGACGTGGCCGGCGATGAAAACCAGATCAAGGTGGCCAAGGCGGTCGGTATCAATCATTTATCAACTCTTTATCATGCTATTTCCATGCTCGGATATAAAAATATCCTTAAGTATAGTTTGGTGAAGGAATCAACGAACACTTTTGAGCTTACTCTTTTGGTGCTTGAAATGCTTAGGATGGGGATCCCGAGAAATGAGATCGATCCTGTTCTAAATCATCTTGATTTTCACAATGAAAGGATCCAGATGCTAAAAAAGATCAAGGATAAGCATTTTCCCAGACCAACTGCTTAGCTATTTCTTCCCGTTCTTCGCTTTCAGACCGACTGAATTGAAAACTTTTTCCAGCTCATCGCCCTCAAGCGTCTCTACTTCTTTCATCTTTTTCGCGATCGTGATGAGCTTTGGCCTGTTCGAAGAAAGGACCTTCTTCGCCTTTTCGTGGCATTCGTCGATCAGGTAGCGGATCTCTTTATCGATCGCATCGGCCGTCTCGTCGCCGTAATCCCTCATTTCGGCTATATCGCGGCCGAGGAATATCTGGCGGTCCTTTTTGCCGAAGGTCCTCGGGCCCAGCCTGCTCATGCCGAATTCCATCACCATGCGCTTTGCAACTTCCGTGGCATGCTCAAGATCGTTATGAGCGCCTGAGGTCAATTCGCCGAATATCATCTCTTCCGCGACCCGCCCGCCAAGCATAACGGTAAGCTGGTCCATTGCCTGTGACTTTGTCACAAGGTATTTATCTTCCAGCGGGAGTTGGAGGGTGTATCCGAGCGCCATGCCTCTCGGAAGTATCGAGATCTTATGCACCGGGTCCGCGTTCGGCAATAACCTGGCAAGAAGAGCATGGCCGACCTCATGATAAGCGATTATCTCTCTTTCCCTTTCGCTTATAACTTTGCTCTTCTTTTCCGGCCCCGCTATGACGCGGTCAATGGCCTGGCTTGCTTCTTCATTATTTATCTCTTTCTTGTTGGCCCTTGCGGCAAGTATCGCCGCTTCGTTGAGGACGTTCTCAAGGTCTGCTCCGGTGAACCCCGGCGTGCGCCTGGCCAGAATGCTGAGATCAACGTCTTTGCCGAACGGCTTGCCCTTAGCGTGGATCTTAAGTATGTCGCGCCTTCCGTTGAGGTCGGGCTTATCGAGGACCACCTGGCGGTCAAACCTCCCCGGCCGGAGCAACGCCGGGTCAAGGATATCGGGCCTGTTTGTAGCGGCTATAACTATTATATTGGTGTTCGGATCGAACCCGTCCATCTCGACAAGCAGCTGATTCAAGGTTTGTTCCCTTTCGTCATGCCCGCCGCCGAGGCCGGCGCCTCTGTGCCTTCCCACAGCATCGATCTCGTCCCTGAAGATTATGCACGGCGTACTCTTCTTCGCCTGATTGAAAAGGTCGCGGACACGGGAGGCACCCACACCTACGAACATTTCGACGAAGTCCGATCCCGATATCGAGAAGAACGGGACTCCTGCCTCCCCGGCGATCGCCCTCGCAAGCAATGTCTTGCCCGTTCCCGGGGCGCCCATAAGGAGCAGGCCTTTCGGTATCTTCGCTCCCAGCTTCTGGAACTTTTCCGGCGTTTTCAGGAACTCGACGATCTCCCTGAGCTCCTCTTTTGCCTCATCCACGCCTGCCACGTCCGCGAAAGTAACCTTGATCTTGCCCTGGAGCGGCTTGGCCCTGGACCTGCCGAATGAAAGCGCCTGGCTTGATGAGCTCTGCGCCTGCCTCATAAGGAGCCACCAGAGAGCCGCAAAGAAAAGCAGAGGCAGTACCAGCTGGATCAAAAGGTCCCACAGCCATCCCGTCCCGGACGGCGCCTCGGCCTTGATATTGACGCCTTTTGACATAAGGATGGGGATCAGGTTCGGATAGTTAAGAGAACGTGTGCGGAAGTGCCCGCCCTGAGCGAGCTTCCCGCTGAAAAAATCCGTCCCGAGGCTGACTTCGCTCACTTTGCCCGCTTCAACAAGGTTCAGGAATTCCGTGAAGGACATGTCCTGCACTTTCGTCTGATTGCCGAAAAGCGGTGCCAGAAGCGACAGAATTATCAGCAGGAATAAAAGGTAAAAGAAAAGGTTCTTCCAGGCATCTTTCATAAGGGATTGATTATATCACATTGGAATAGGGTTAAGAAGTTCCTCTGGCTTCTCTCCGCTTGATATCCCGCCAGACGGCATCCATTTCCGGCAGGGACAATTTGCTGATATGCCTGCCGGATCTCTTCGCGGACTTCTCGATCTCCTTGAACCGCCTCATGAACTTGCTTGTGGCG
>CAZSXD010000027.1:0-10094 GCA_964611075.1 uncultured bacterium | reverse complement strand
ATCGCGCCCACCCTGGTCCCATCCGTGAAAGCTATGGCCGCCGGGCCGTCCCAGGGTTCCATGAAGCAGGCATGGAACTTGTAGAAATCCTTCAGGTCCTTGTCCATGAGCTCATCATGCTCCCATGCCTGCGGGATGAGCATCATCATGGCATGGGGAAGGCTTCTGCCCGATAAAACAAGTAGCTCGAACACGTTATCGAGGCTTGCCGAATCGCTCCCTCCCGGTACGATCACGTCGATGCCCCTTGCCCTCATCCAGTTGATGTTCCCGCGAAGGGTATTGATCTCGCCGTTGTGCGCAAGGAACCGGAACGGCTGGGCCAGGTCCCAGGTAGGGAAGGTGTTGGTGGAATACCTCGAGTGGACAAGGCATATGGAACTCTTTATGGAATCGTCCTTGAGGTCCACGAAATATTTCTCCACCTGTTCCGGCTTGAGAAGCCCTTTATACGAAATCGTGCGCGAGGAAAGGTTCGTTATATAAAAGAAGGACTTATGCTCTATTCTTGAAGACCTTATCGAATTTTCGGCATTCCTCCTTATTCGATAAAGCTTCCTCTCAAGATCAAGCTGGTCTTTCTCCGAGCTCCCGATTAACACTTGTTCGATAACAGGCTGGGTGTTCCTGGCCGTAACGCCTATCGAGGAATCATCAACGGGCACCTTTCGCCAGCCGATCAGCTCCTGACCTTCGGCTTTCACGAACTTCAAAATTACTTCCTTGCAGAACTTCCTTTCCTTTGCATCCTTCGGAAGGAATATAAGGCCGGTCCCGTAACCGCCGGGAGGAGGCAGGTCGAAGCCCTCCTTTTTGGCGGTCTTATCAAAGAATTCATGTGGGATCTGTATGAGGATGCCCGCGCCGTCACCCGTGTCCGGGTCCGCTCCTGTGGCGCCTCTATGCGAAAGTCTCTTAAGTACCTCAAGCCCCTGCTTGATTATCTCGTTCTTCTTCTGGCCGGAGATGTCGCAGACAAAACCCACTCCGCACGCATCGTGTTCGAAGCGCGGGTCATACAATCCCTGAGGTTCGATACTGTCATACATGGCTTCATCTCCCAAGAAGGCCGTGTTTCGCGAGCTTCGTCCTAAGAGTGTTCCTGTTGATGCCGAGTATTCTCGCGGCTTTCAGCTGGTTGCCGCGGGTGTACTTCATTATCCTTTCAAGGAGCGGCCTTTCCGTGGAATCGAGCACGGACCGCCAGACCTCCCCTTCGTTCTCCACAAAGAACAGGTCATCGATCTTTGATATATCTTCTTTAAACTCCATTTATATCACCTGACCAATATTTGGGCAGCGCCCTCCAAAAAAGAGCGAGACTTCGTTGTCCCGCCCCCCCGCATCCTTTACAGGATCGGGAAATATCTCTTTATCTCGTATTCCGTGACCTGGATCCTGAACTCATCCCACTCTTTCTTTTTTAATTCAATAAAGCGGCCGAAAGTATGTTCGCCAAGAGTTTCTCTCAACAGTTCGCTTGACTCGGCTAATTTGATCGCTTCGCCCAGGCTTGCGGGAAGCGATTTGATGCCTCTTTCGGTCCTTTCTTCATCCGTAAGATGATACAGATTGAGCTCCATCGGCTCGGCAAGCTTATATCCCTCTTCAACGCCTTTCAATCCCGCCGAAAGCATGACCGCAAACTGAAGGTAAGGATTGCCGGATGGGTCCGGACATCTAAGCTCCATTCTAGTCGCAACTTCCTTCCCCGGCAGGTACATAGGCACTCTGACAAGCGCCGATCTGTTGCGTCTGGACCATGCGATATAAACTGGAGCTTCGAATCCCGGCACAAGTCTCTTGTAAGAGTTAACCCAGGGGGCAAGTATTGAGATTATCTCCGGCGCGTGTTTAAGCACGCCGGCAATGAACGACTTGCCGACATCGGAGAGATGATATTTGTCCTTTGCGTCAAAGAAAGCGTTCGACTTGCCTTTGAATAATGACTGGTGGCAGTGCATACCGCTCCCGTTCTGGCCGAAAAGCGGCTTTGGCATGAATGATGCGTAAACCCCGTTCTTGGAAGCTATTTCCTTAACGGTCAGCCTGTAAGTAACGACATTGTCCGCCATCTTTAGCCCGTCATCATATCTCATATCTATCTCGTGCTGGGACGGGGCAACTTCATGGTGGGAATACTCAACATTTATTCCCAGCTTCTTCAGCGAAAGCACTGTTTCACGCCTCAGATCTGAGGCCATATCCAGAGGGGTCAGATCGAAGTATCCGCCTGAGTCGATTATTTCCGGGGAAACACTGTTCTTAAAATAGAAATATTCCAGCTCAGGGCCTACATAGTAATGGTCAAAGCCCATTTTCTGCATCTTTGCCACTGCCCTCTTCAGCACGTATCTGGGGTCGCCTTCATACGGCTTCCCTCCCGGCTGAAGCACGTCGCATATCATCCTGGCAACAGCCTTTTCCTGCGGCCTCCACGGAAGTATCGCAAAAGTTGAAGGATCGGGCATCGCTATCATGTCCGATTCCTCTATGTCCTGGAATCCTGTTATCGAAGACCCGTCAAACCCCATCCCCTGCGTAAGGGCCCCTTCCAGTTCGTCCTTTGTGATCGCGAAGCTCTTCAGAATACCGTTGATATCCGTGAACCAGAGCCGGATGAACTCAACGTCATTATCCTTTACAAGTTTCAATATTTCCTCTTTCGTCGGCATTTTCCTTTCCTCCTTTATCATCTCGCACCCCTGCCCTCCGAAGCCTTGGCGTAGGAGGGTCCCATCTCTGATCACCTAAGTAGCAATTTCCATTCCAGAACATTTTTGCCTTTATAACACCAAATATTCAATTGGATGCCTATAGTTGGACCACAATTTTGTATAATATTTAAGCAATATATACATTTTTGTAGTCTTTATATTGCGACGACACCTGCTTCTCTGGTCCTGATCCGCACGACCCACCCTATTTCCGATACGAATATTTTCCCGTCCCCTATCGAACCCGTGGAGCAGATTGAGCAGATAGTGTCTATCACTTCGTCGATATCCTTATCCAGCAGGACCATTTCGATCTTGACCTTTGGCAGGAATTCAACATTGTACTGCCCGACCCTCCATTCGAGCGTAATGCCTTTCTGCGCCCCTCTTCCTCTTACATCGGTAACGGTCATGCCGTGGAAGCCTTTCGCATCAAGCGCTTCACGCAGCTCTTCAAGCTTCTCCGGCCTTACGATCGCTTCGATCTTTTTCATTCAGATCACCTCCATTTTGTCTACATTACGCTTTCCGCGTGCTGTGAAATATCCAGTCCGACAAGCTCTTCGTTGTCATTAACGCGAAGTCCAATAAATACATCGACTAGCTTTGCAATAACAATAGTTACAGAGAACGCAAAGATCGCAACTACTGCAACAGCCGCGAATTGCGTCCACACCAGCCCCGGATTACCGAATATAAGCCCATTCGCTCCGGCAGGATTTATCGCTTTGCTTGCGAATATTCCCGTCGCTATCGCCCCCCATGCGCCGCCAACACCATGGCACGCGAAAACATCCAGGGATTCATCTATCCTCAGTCTCATTCTGAGGACGATAACGTAATATGAGATCACTGAAGCGACCGCTCCTATTATCATGGCTGAAAGCGGCCCGACAAAACCTGAAGCGGGCGTAATAGCCGCAAGTCCGACCACAGCTCCTGTCGCAACGCCAAGCACAGAGGGTCTCCTGTGGAACCAGCTCAGCAACATCCAGACAAGTGCCGCGACCGCACCGGATGTGTTCGTCACGACGAACGCCGAAGCTGCCAATCCGTTAGCGGCAAGCGCGCTGCCGCCATTGAACCCGAACCAGCCAAACCAGAGCAGGACCGCGCCAAGGACCACGATAGGTATGTTGCTTGGCTCCATATTATCTTTGCCATAGCCCTTTCTCTTGCCGATTATCAAGGCTATTGCCAGAGCGGATATCCCGGCGGTAAGATGAACGACGATGCCTCCTGCGAAGTCAAGGGTCCCCATGGTCCGCAGCCATCCGCCCGCACCCCAAACCCAGTGGGCCACCGGATCGTATACTAACGTAGCCCAGATGGCTGAGAATACAAGGAAGGAAGCGAATTTGATCCTTTCAACGAAAGCGCCAACGATCAAAGAAGGCGTCACGATCGCAAAAGCCGCCTGGAATATCATGAACACCAGCGCAGGAATGGTAGCGGCATAGTTCGGATCCGGAGCCTGTCCGACGCCGTTAAGCCCGAGATATTTCAGCCCCCCGATGATCCCTCTCAAAGACGGGCCGAAAGCAAGTGTGTAGCCGAAGAGTTCCCATTGGACGGTAATGACAAATAGGATGGCAAAGCACATCATTATCGTCGAAAGGATATTCTTCTTCCTCACCATGCCGCCGTAAAAGAAACCCACCGCCGGCGTCATCAATATAACCAGTGCCGCCGAGATCAAAACCCATGCCGTATCCCCGCTGTTTATCATAAAGATTGCCTCCTCTATAACAGTTGACCAGCAATTTTCATGCCGCGATATTCCCTCATGGTCCTTACATTTTTGTCGAAATGCCCCGTCTCTAGAACAATATTGTGATAGAATTCCCATAATGGCCGATCGGATAATTTCAAAAAGCAAATATCTCGAGGGAATGAGGTGCCCGAAACTTCTCTGGTACGAATTCAACCGCAAGGACGATATCCCAGCCCTTGACCCGATGACGATCGCCGTCATGGAGGAAGGGAAAAAGGTCGGGCAATTGGCGCAAAAACTTTACCCCGAAGGGATAATGATGGGCTTCGGCCATGACTTCCAGAAAATGCACGCAAGATCGATGGCGGCGCGGGGGGAGCGACAGCCGCTCTTTGAAGCCGGGTTCCTCTACAAGAACGCCTTCGCCATGGCCGACATCCTTGTCCCGGCGGAGGAGGACCAGTGGGACATAGTCGAGGTCAAAAGTTCGACTGACGTCAAGGAGGAGCACATAGCGGACGTCGCTTTCCAGAAATATGTTTATCAGGGAGCGGGACTTAAGATCCGCAGCAGCTATATCATGCATATCAATAATCAGTACGTGAAAAGCGGGCCGATCGAACCTGACAAACTATTGACGCTCAAGGACGTTTCCGAAGATATCGAGCCGCTGATCCCTGAAATAGAAGGTCAGATCAAAATGATGCTTGAGGCCATATCAAGTTCGAAGGAGCCGGAAATGAAGATAAGCGCTCTGTGCCACAGGCCGCGCGAGTGCCCGCTCTCCGACCTTTGCTGGAGCTTCCTTCCGGAGGATAATATCTTCATCCTTTACCGCGGAGGAAAGTTCCTCTACGACCTCATGGAGAAAGGCATCCTGAAGGTCAAGGATATCCCGCTGGGAATGAAGCTGAATGACAAACAGATCATCCAGATCCAGTCCCATAAGCTCAATAAGGAATACGTCAATAAGGAAGCTCTGAAGGACTTCCTGGACAACCTTGAATATCCGCTTCATTTTCTGGATTTCGAAACGATAGCGCCGGCTATTCCGGTTTACGACAGCACGCGGCCGTACGAAGCGGTACCATTCCAGTATTCGCTCCATGTCATTGAAAAGGAAGGATCGAAGCCTGTGCATTATTCCTACATCGCCCCCGGAGACATCGATCCAAGGCCGGAGATACTTAAAAGATTGAAAGGACTTCTCGGCAATAAAGGTTCGATCATCGCTTACAATGCCATATTTGAATTGAGGATCCTAAGGGCTGCCGCCGAAGCTTATCCGGAATTCAAGCCTTATACTGAAACACTGGAAACGCGGATAGTGGACTTGATGGCGCCGTTCCTCAACTTCACTTATTACACCCCCAAGCAGGAAGGCAGCTATTCGATGAAAATGGTCCTGCCCGCGCTCACAGGCGAATCGTATGAGGGGCTTGAAATAGCGGACGGCGAGGTGGCTAACCGCGAATATTTCCGGGTGACCTTTGACGGAAAGACAGCGGAAGATGACAAAAAGAAAGTGTTCGACGCTCTTGAAAAATACTGCGAGCTGGACACGAAGGGGATGATAGACATTCTGGAGGTCCTGAAGACCAAAGCCCGCTAAAATACGCTTTCTAACACCTGCTTACTTTTTGTGCAGCCATATCAAATCTTGCTTAACTATTCCTTCTGCGGTGATATACTAATCTGATTTCGAAAGGGATTGATAAAATGGGTTTTATCGTTTCGGGTATCGTTGCATTGATAATGCTGATCTACCTGACCTACGCGATGTTCAATCCGGAGAAATTCTGATATGCGGACAGCCGACTACGCGCAGGTAATTCTATATATTCTCGCACTTATAGCTTTCACACCTCTTCTTGGCTCTTACATGGCCGCCGTATTCGAAGGCAGGAAGACCTTCATGTCCCGTCTGTGCGCGCCGATCGAATCCACATTATATAAGCTCTGCGGGATCGACGAAAAAGAAGAGATGGGGTTCATGGACTACACGAAAGCGGTCATCTGGTTCAACCTCTTCGGTTTCATTTTTCTTTTCGTCCTCCAGCTTGTCCAGAAATACTTACCGCTTAATCCTAACCACCTGCCTAACGTCTGCTGGGACCTTTCCTTCAACACCGCAATGAGCTTTATGACCAATACGAACTGGCAGGCATATTCCGGCGAAAGCACGCTAAGCTACCTGACTCAAATGGTCGGCCTTTGCGTCCAGAATTTTGTGAGCGCCGCAACAGGCATCGCCGTATTCCTTGCCTTCACAAGAGGGCTGATCAACCGCTCCGCCTCGTCGCTCGGTAATTTCTGGACGGACCTGGTACGCTCAACGGTATATATCCTCCTTCCGCTCTCGATAATTCTGGCGGTGCTTATCGCGGGACAGGGAGCGGTTCAGACATTCGCCTCATATAAACACATCACGACCCTTCAGGGAGCAGAACAGGTGCTTCCGCTCGGGCCCGCGGCGTCGCAGATAGCGATCAAACAACTGGGGACGAACGGCGGAGGATATTTCGGCGTCAACAGCGCGCACCCGTATGAGAATCCGACCCCTTTCTCGAACTTCCTTGAGATGCTGGCGATCCTGCTTATCCCCGCCGGTCTTACATATACATACGGCGTAATGATAAAGAACAGAAAACATGGCTGGCTGCTTTTTATCATCATGCTCCTGATATTCGCAGGGGGACTGGCGCTTTCTCTGTGGTCGGAATACTCAACCGCGGCTCCAAAAGTGGTCACGGCGCTTGAAGGCCAGGAGGTCCGTTTCGGCCCGACGAACAGCATCATCTGGGCGATGGCAACAACATCAGCATCGAACGGCTCCGTGAACGCGATGGTTTCTTCGCTTTCACCCATAGCCGGCGGTACAGCGCTGTTCAATATGATGCTCGGCGAGATAATATTCGGCGGGGTTGGATCGGGAATGTACGGGATGCTCCTCCACGTCATGCTCACCGTTTTTCTCGCGGGGCTGATGGTGGGAAGAACGCCGGAGTACCTGGGGAAGAAGATCGAGGGCAATGAGATCAAAATGGTGATACTTGGGATCCTTTTGCCTTCCATATTTGTCCTTGTCGGATCAGCCGTCTCGTGCGTTCTTCCCATTGCCCTTTCAAGCCTTGCGAACAAAGGCCCCCACGGCCTTAGCGAAATGCTCTATGCTTTCACTTCCGCATCGAACAACAACGGAAGCGCGTTCGCGGGGCTTAATGTGAACACTGTTTATTTCAATGTCTTTCTGGGGTTGGCAATGCTCGTGGGCAGGTTCGGCGTGATAATCCCGGCCATGTTCATTGCCGGAAGCATGGCTGTGAAGAAAATATCACCTGTTACCGCGGGAACGTTCTCAACCAATAGCACATTGTTCGCGATACTCCTGATCGGTGTGTTTATAATAGTCGGCGCACTCACATTCCTTCCGGCGCTGTGCCTCGGCCCCGTGATCGAGCATCTTCTTATGCTGAAAGGATTCACGATATAATGGCGCACAAGGTTGAAATAGATAATGGAAAACTGATGGTGCGGGCCGTTGCCGATTCCTTCAGGAAGCTTCATCCGATGGAAGAGATGAGGAATCCCGTGATGTTCCTCACTTTCATCGGCGCAATACTCACTTCATTATATTCGCTCCATTCGCTGTTCAATACTGTCATCAGCGTCTGGCTGTGGTTCACCGTCCTTTTTGCCAATTTTGCGGAGGCGCTGGCGGAGGGACGGGGAAAAGCGCAGGCGGATTCTCTGAAACGCACAAGGTCGGAGCTTTCCGCAAGGCTTCTGAAAGACGGAAAAGAAACCACCATTGCCGCAAGCAAGCTGAGAAAAGGCGATGTAGTTGTATGTGAAGCAGGAAATATCATCCCGTGCGACGGAGAAGTCATCGAGGGCGTGGCAAGCGTTGACGAATCAGCCGTTACGGGAGAATCGGCTCCGGTAATAAGGGAATCCGGCGGCGACAGGAGCGCCGTGACCGGCGGAACGAAGGTGATCAGCGACAGGATAGTTGTCCGGGTAACTTCCAATCCGGGCGATACTTTCCTGGACAGGATAATACTGCTGATAGAGGGGGCAAAGCGCCAGAAGACGCCGAATGAGATCGCCTTGAGCATCGTCCTTTCGGGACTTTCAATTGTTTTCCTTCTTGCCGTCATATCCCTCAAATTCTACGCCGATTACAGCGGAGCGGTGGCAAAGCAGGACTTATCTCAAATTGTAACTGTCCCTGTGCTGGTGGCGCTTCTTGTATGCCTTATCCCGACAACCATCGGCGGGCTGCTTAGCGCGATAGGCATCGCGGGAATGGACAGGCTTATCAGGCGGCATGTCATCGCGAAGAGCGGGCGCTCTATCGAGGCGGCGGGAGACATCGATGTACTTCTTCTCGATAAGACCGGCACGATAACCATCGGCAACCGCATGGCTTCGGAATTCATCCCCGCAAAAGGAATATCGGAAGCTGAATTCGCGGACATCGCCCAGCTCTCTTCCCTCCCCGACGAAACTCCGGAGGGAAGATCGATCGTGGTTCTCGCCAAGGAGAAATACGGCCTCAGAGGTAGGGAACTCCATCCTCTCGAGGCAAAATTCATCCCATTCTCGGCGAACACAAGGATGAGCGGAGTCGATTTTATCGGCGCATCCGGCAAAACCACTCGCTCGATACGCAAGGGCGCGGTCGATGCCATAACGGGTTTCGCCGGCAAATTCCCGGAGGAGCTTGATTCGGCCGTAAAAAGGATATCCGCCAGCGGCGGCACTCCTCTGGCGGTCGCTGACGGCGGCAGGGTCACCGGCGTAATACATCTGAAAGACATCGTGAAAGGCGGGATAAAGGAGAAATTCAAGGAACTGCGCTCGATGGGGATAAAAACTATAATGATAACCGGCGATAATCCTCTCACCGCGGCGGCTATCGCCGCTGAAGCAGGAGTGGATGACTTCATCGCTCAGGCGACGCCGGAATCGAAGCTTAAGCGTATAAGGGAAGAACAGGCCAGCGGACACCTTGTCGCCATGACGGGGGACGGCACTAATGACGCGCCGGCATTAGCTCAAGCTGACGTAGGCGTTACGATGAACACCGGGACACAGGCGGCAAGGGAAGCGGGAAACATGGTCGATCTTGAGAGCAACCCGACAAAACTTATCGATATCGTCGCGATCGGCAAGCAGCTGCTCATCACAAGAGGCGCTCTGACAACTTTCAGCATAGCTAATGATGTGGCTAAATATTTCGCGATAATACCGGCTATTTTCGGCACTCTTTATGCGTCAGGCGGGATGAACGGCCCTCTTTCTATCTTCAATATCATGAAGCTTCATACTCCGCAGAGCGCGATACTGAGCGCGGTCATCTTCAACGCTCTGATAATCGTGATGCTCATACCTCTCGCCCTTCGCGGCGTCGCGTACAGGAGTGAGAGCGCGTCATCTTTATTGCGGCGAAACCTACAAATATACGGCATCGGAGGTCTTGTAGCACCGTTCATAGGCATCAAAATTATCGATGTGCTTCTCGTGATAATGAAGGTGACCCTGAAATGAAAAACATCATTAATGCGCTGAAAATGTTCGTTGCCCTGACTATCTTAACCGGTATCTTTTATCCTTTATTGATAACCGGAATTGCTCAGGTTTGCTTCAATAAACAAGCA
>CAZSXD010000026.1:0-10237 GCA_964611075.1 uncultured bacterium | reverse complement strand
CAGATAGTCATTTCCAGCGACCGTCCGCCGAAAGAGATCCCGACCCTAGAGGAAAGGCTATGGTCCAGGTTCGAATGGGGCCTGATTGCCGACATACAGCCTCCCGACCTTGAAACAAGGATGGCGATACTTAAGAAAAAGTCGGAGCTTGAGGAACTTGTCGTTCCGCAGGATGTCCTCATGCTTATAGCCACCAAAATGGTCTCGAACATCAGGGAGCTCGAAGGCGCCCTTATCAAGGTCATAGCATATGCGTCGCTCACCGGCGAAGACATTACGCTGCAGATGGCCGAGAACATCCTTAAGGATATAATGTCTCCCGCTCAGGACAGGTCTTTCATTGACATCGCCCTCATCAAGAAGGTCACCGGCGAGCATTTCAACATCAGGCCAGAGGACATGTCGGCTAAAACCCGCACAAAAGAGATAACAATGGCACGGCAGGTAGCCATGTACATTGCCAGGAAGCTCACCCCTTCGTCGCTCCCAAAGATAGGGCAGGAGTTCGGCGGACGCGACCATACCACGGTCATGCATGCCTGTGAGAAGGTCTCGGGAGAGATCAAATCAAGTCCGGAAATCAACGAGGCTGTACAAACAATAACCAACAACATTAAAAAGTATCTCCCCAACGGTTGACCGGGGCTCCTTGTCCACTGTTGCTTGTTGATATATTGCTGGAAAAATTGTTGACAACTTTCGTTCCGTTTTTGTTTGTTTTATACCAAAAATACCCACAGACAAATGGGGATAATTCTGATAGAATTATTGCTGTAAGGAAGGATATTTCTCGGCTTTTTGAGTTCTTAACAGGGTACTATTACTACTGTATTTAATATATTAATTATATATTATAGTATTAATAATAAGATGTGTTGTTGGTAACTATCATACAGGAATGGGGGAGTGCAAGAAATGGAAATAAAATGCAGCAAAGAAGACCTTTATCGGGGCGTACAGAGCGTTGAACGGATCGTTTCCACGAGGAGCACACTGCCGATAATAGGGAACATATTGCTCGAAGCGGCAAAGTCAAGGCTGAGGATATCGGCCAACAACCTTGAAATAGGGATGGAAGTCAACGTGAAAGCCACGGTTGAATCGGAAGGCGCTGTGCTCGTGCCGGCGAAGATATTTTCGGGCATAGTATCGAAGCTCCCCGAAACGGAAATATCGATAAAAACGACGGAAAAAGGACAGGTCAGGATATCCTACAAGCAGTCAAGTTTCAACATAAACGGGCTGTCGCCGGACGAATTCCCGGCGCTGCCGAAGGTAAAAGAGGGGAAAAGCATAAAGATGGATTCAAAGATGCTGGCGGGCATGATAGACCAGACGGTCTTTTCGGTCTCAATGAGCGAGGACAAATATGTGTTGAGCGGAGTATTGATGGAATTCGGAAAATCAACGACGGCAGGTGACGCGACGAACATCAGGATGGTGTCAACGGACGGGTACAGGCTCTCTAAAAAGGGGTGCAAGGCGGAAGGATCGGTACCGCCGGAAACAAGCGTAATAGTTCCTGCAAAAGCCCTCTCGGAGGTCAGCCGGGTGATCGAGGCAGATCCGGGAAATGAAGCGGAAATAACGCTTTCGGCGGACCACATTTCGTTCAAATACAAGGACGTGTACATAGTATCGCGGCTGATCCAGGGGCAATTCCCGGATTACAGGCAGGTCATCCCAAAGTCGAGCGAGATCAAGGTGAGCATGGATTGCAGGGCATTCCTGTCGGCGATAGAGCGGGCGGCGGTCATAGCCTCAAGCAGCGCGAATATATTAAAGATAGAGATAAGGTCGGGAAAGTTGAACGTGGCGGCTTCGGCGCCGGATGTGGGGAACGTGAACGAGGTCGTGGAAGCCGAAATAAAAGGCGGGGAGAAGGCAACGGTGGCGTTCAACGCTAGACTGATAATCGACGCCCTTAAAGTGATCGCGGAAGAAAAGGTCATGCTCGAACTGTCAGGGCCGTTAAGCCCAGGAGTGATAAGGCCGGTCGGGGGCGAGGATTACACGTACATAATAATGCCAATACGCGTGGCGGAAACATCCGCCTGAAGGTAATGCGAATAAAAACCCTTCAACTGAACAATTTCAGAAACTTCACACAAGCACACATTGCGCTGAACGAAGGAACAACGGTTTTCTATGGCGGGGTTGGCCAGGGGAAGACGAACATACTGGAAGCGATGTTCATGCTGACGCTGGGGAGGTCCTTCAGGACGGCAGAGGCCGCCCAGGTGATATCCTGGGGCAAGAGCGAAGCATATGTGCGGGGCGAGGGCCGCAGCTGCGCGGGTGAGCTGTCCATCGGGATTAGGGTCCGCAAGTCCGGGAAGTACATAGAGCTGAACGGGGCGAACAATAAAAGACCGGTTGAGCTGATAGGGGGCTTGAGGTCTGTCATGTTCCATGCCGATGATGTGCTGATTGTGAGCGGCGCGCCGCATTACCGGCGCAGGTTCCTTGATCTGGCTATATCACAGTCGAGTGCGACCTATCTGCACAACCTCAGGGAATACTACAAGATCATGAAGCAGAGGAACAGCGCGCTGATGAAGCCGGACAGGTCCGGCATGGACGTATGGGACGAACAGCTTGCGACAACGGGTTCGTGGCTTGCGGGCGTCAGGGCGAAGATCGTAGCGGAACTGGCTCCTGCGGCGGAAAAGATACTTAGAATGCTGACAGGGGGCGACGAAAAGCTGGAGATCAGGTACCTGAGCAGCGGAGGCGAGGACGCGCAGGGCTTCCGCGAGAAGCTCATAAGGACAAGGGGCCTTGACATATCCAGGGGATTAACTTCGATAGGGGCGCACAGGGATGAGCTGAGGATAATGCTGGACGGCGTGGACGCCAGGCAGTTCTGTTCCTCGGGGGAGAAAAAATCGATAGTGCTCGCAATTAAGCTGGCCGAGGTGGAACTTATAAGGAGCGTTACGGGAGAAAGGCCGGCGATGCTTTTTGACGACCTGTTCTCTTCACTCGACGAGAAGAGGAGCAAGGCCCTTATGAGGATGGCGGGGGAGGGGGGCCAGAGCGTCATAACGCTTACGGATATGGGCCTGATAAGGGAGATCCCCGGGAGCGCGGCGCTGTATGAGGTGAGGAGGGGAGAGATCAGGAAGGCCGCCTGATCTTTGCAGGATGCAGCAGCTGAAGGAAACGCTGAAGGATTACATCGAGGGCTCTCCGGAACTTAGAAGGGTAAAGGAAGAACTGTCGGTTTACGGCGCCTGGGCCAACCTGTCAGTGCCGGAGCTCTCGAAGAACCTGAGCTTCGAAAAGTTCATTGGGGGAACCCTTTATCTTAGCGCAAGGAACCCGGCATGGGCGCAGAAGTCGCACCTCATGAAACACGACATAATTAAACAGCTTAATGATGCCGTGGGTGCGAGGATCGTCAGGGACATACGCATGACCTCGGGGTTCTCTGAAAGAGCGGAGACCGCAAGGAAACAGGAAATGCCGGGGATATGTCCGGCATGCGGAGTGGAGGGCGATGGGGACAGGCTTTGTCCGGTGTGCGCGAGACAGAAGAAAGAAAGGAAGATGTCCAGCCTGTTCAAGCTGGTCAAAAATGACCCGAAAGTTGACTTCCGGGCGGCGAAGGGCAGGATCCCCGACATCGCAGAGATCGACCTGAAAAGAGTGAAAAGGGACCTTAAGGAGTTCGAAATATACAACATGCTGATCGAAAGGAGAAGCCGTGGCAGGAAAAAAGGCCGTTAAGCAGGCGATCCCGAAGAAGGACACCTCCGGATATGACGCGTCAAAGATAAAGATACTGGGCGGAATAGAGGCCGTGAGAAAGCGGCCGGCGATGTACGTGGGCACCACCGGGAAGCCGGGCCTTCACCACCTTGTGTATGAAGTGGTCGACAACTCCGTCGATGAGGCGCTTGCCGGTTACTGCGACACCATAATCGTGAGGATAATGAAGGACAATTCCGTTTACGTGGAGGACAACGGAAGGGGCATCCCCATCGACATGCACAAGGAAGCGAAAAAACCCGCCGCCGAGGTCGTACTGACCACGCTTCACGCCGGCGGAAAGTTCGGCACGGGAGGCTATAAGGTTTCGGGCGGACTTCACGGCGTGGGCGTTTCATGCGTGAACGCGCTTTCTGAGGGGATGGAAGTGGAGATACACAGGGACGGGAAGGTTTACACCCAGCACTTCGACCGCGGCAAGCCGAAATCGCCGAAGGTCGTCCCCGAGAAGGATGCCAAAAGGCACACGGGAACGATAGTCGTGTTCAAGGCCGACAAAGAGATATTCGAGGATATCGATTATGATTACGCGACCATCAAGCACAGGATGCAGGAGCTCGCCTACCTGAACAAGGGCCTGAAGATAGTGCTGATCGATGACCGGGAGAAGAAGGAGGACGCCTTCCACTTTGATGGAGGCATAGTTTCGTACGTCGAGCATCTGAACAAAGGCAAGTCCGCGCTTTATGTGCCCCCGATATACATGTCGCAGGAAAAAGACAACGTGGTGGTAGAGATAGCGCTCCAGCACTGCAAGGATTACTATGATGAGAACGTGTATTCCTTCGTGAACTGCATCAATACGAAGGAGGGCGGCACGCACGTGGTGGGCTTCAAGACCGCGCTTACAAGATCGATCAACAATTACGCCAAGAAGAACAACCTTATAAAACCGGAGGAGACGCTTTCCGGTGAGGATGTGAGAGAAGGCCTTACGACCGTCATAAACCTTAGAATTCCGGTCCCGCAGTTCGAAGGGCAGACAAAGACGAAGCTGGGGAACAGCGAGGTCAAGGGGATGGTCGATGGCGTAGTCGACTCAGAACTGCAGAGGTTCTTTGACAAGAACCCGTCGGTCGCAAGGAGCGTCATCGAGAAATCCCTTATCGCATTAAGGGTCAGGGCGGCGGCGAGGAAGGCGCAGGAGATCGAGAGGAAAAAATCGGCGCTCGATACCGCGACCCTTCCGGGGAAGCTTGCGGACTGCTCCGAATCGGATGCGTCGAAGTGCGAGCTTTTCATCGTTGAGGGCGACTCGGCGGGCGGCAGCGCCAAACAGGGGCGCAACAGGGAATTCCAGGCGATACTGCCGCTGAGAGGCAAGATCCTCAACGTCGAGAAGTCAAGGCTTGACAAGATACTGGCGAACGAGGAGATCCGGGTGATGATAACCGCGATAGGGAGCGGCGTGATATCCGGTATGAAAGGCGGAGACGGCGGCAAGGATGAAGAGCTTAGTGCGGAAGAGATCGGCAAGCGCCTGAGATACCATAAGATCATCATAATGACGGATGCGGACGTCGACGGGGCGCACATCAGAACGCTGCTCCTGACGTTCTTTTACAGGTACGCGAGGGACATAATAGAGAACGGCAACGTCTACATAGCCCAGCCTCCGCTTTTCCTTATCACCAAAGGGAAAGCGCAGCACTGGATCTACAGCGAGGCTGAGCTTGAAAAAACGCTCAAGTCGGTAGGCCGCGAAGGCGCAGGCGTTCAGCGATACAAGGGACTTGGAGAAATGAACCCCCACCAGCTGTGGGAAACGACCATGGATCCGGAGAGAAGAACGCTGCTTAAGGTGGAGGTCGAGGACGCCGAGGAGGCGGACGACATATTCAAGGTGTTGATGGGGAGCGAGGTCGAGCCGCGAAGAGAGTTCATACAGCAGTTCGCAAAGAAGGTAAGGTGGCTTGATATCTGATGTCGGACCCGGAACAGAAAGAGCTGAAATTCAGTTCGAGGAAAGAAGAGAGGAAAAAAGACTTGCCGAAAAAGGGGAAGAAAGAAAAAAAGGCAAAGGCTGAGGCAAAGGCGAATGTTCCTCCGCCCGCGCCGGGGCCCAGAGTAGTCCCTGCCAAGATCGAGGACGAGATGAGGTCCTCCTATATCGATTACGCCATGAGCGTCATCGTGGGCAGGGCGCTTCCGGATGTCCGAGACGGATTGAAGCCCGTCCACAGGCGGATCCTGTACGCGATGGACGAGCTCGGCCTCAAGCCGGGCAAGCCTTTCAAAAAATCGGCCAGGATCGTCGGCGAGGTCCTCGGCAAATACCATCCGCACGGCGACATGGCGGTCTATGATTCCATGGTGAGGATGGCGCAGGATTTCAGCCTCCGCTACCTCCTGGTGGAAGGACAGGGGAACTTCGGTTCAGTGGACGGCGACTCACCCGCGGCGATGCGCTACACGGAGGCGAGGCTCACGCATGCGGCCGCAGAGATGCTTGCTGACATCGAGAAGGAAACGGTAAAGTTCGTCCCGAACTTTGACGAATCCCTCAAAGAACCTTCCGTGCTCCCTTCCAGGATACCGAACCTCATCGTCAACGGCTCTTCCGGCATCGCGGTCGGCATGGCCACCAACATTCCGCCCCACAACATGGCGGAAGTGGCGGACGGGATATCCGCTTATATCGATGACCCGGACATCACGATGGACAAGCTCAGCGCCCACATAAAAGGGCCTGATTTCCCGACCGGCGGCATCATATGCGGCCACGCGGGAATAAAAGAAGCATACACCACCGGCAGGGGGCTTTTAACGCTCAGGGCGAAAGTGAAGATGGAAAAAACCAAGAGCGGCAAGGACGTGATCATTGTCTATGAGCTCCCGTACCAGGTGAACAAGGCCCTGCTTATCGAGAAGATCGCCGATTCCGTCAAGGAAAAGATCATCATGGGCATATCCGACCTGAGGGATGAATCGGACCGCGACGGCATGAGGATGTACGTGGAGCTCAGGCACGGCGTGAACGTCGACGTGGTCCTCAACCAGCTGTATAAGCACACGGACATGCAGACCACCTTCGGCGTGAACCTGCTCGCGCTCGTCGACGGAGCCCCGAAGGTCCTGACGATCAAGGATATGATAGCCGAGTACGTCAAGTACCGCGAAGAGATCGTCGTGAAGAGGACCAAGTTCGACCTTAAGGAGGCGGAGGCCAAGGCGCACATACTCGAAGGCCTTAAGGTAGCGCTCAAGAACCTTGATGCGATAATAACGCTGATCAAGAAATCCAGGACGGTCGATGAAGCCAGGCAGGGACTGATGGGCCGGTTCAAGCTGACCCAGATCCAGGCGCAGGCGATCCTCGACATGAAGCTGCAGAGGCTCACGGGGCTTGAGAGGGAGAAGATCGAGGAAGAATATGTTTCGCTGCAGAAGCTCATCAAAGAGCTCAAGGAGGTACTGGGCAACAGGAAAAGGGTGCTCGGCATAATCAAGAAAGAGCTGGCCGAGATCAGGGAAAAGTACGGCGACGGCCGGCGCACCGTGCTGGCGGCTGCGGCCGAGGAAATTGAGGAAGAAGCCCTGATACCGGACATAGAGACGGCCATGCTCATAACGCGCGACGGCTACATAAAGAGGATGCCTGTTTCATCATTCCACGCGCAGCAGAGGGGCGGCAGAGGCGTAACGGGAATGGCGACGCGCGAAGAGGACGAGATCGACAAGATATTCACGGGCTCGACCCTGGACTATATCCTGTTCTTCACGAACCAGGGAAAGTGCTACAAGAAGAGGATATATGAGATCCCCGAAACGACCAGGGCCGCAAAGGGCCAGTCCGTCGAGAACTTCCTTGAGGTCGGGAAGGGGGAGGTCGTGACCGCTGCGATACCCGTCAAGAAATTCGACAAGAACAAGTTCCTTGTCATGGCCACCCCGAAGGGCATCATAAAAAAGACGTCGCTCGAAGAGTTCGAGAACATAAGAAGGACAGGCATAATAGCCATAAACCTGAAGGAGGACGACGAACTGCGCTGGGTTATGGAGACCGACGGAAAACGCGAGATCATCCTCTCGACCAAGGTCGGCCTGATGATACGCTTCAACGAGAAGGACGTCAGGCCGATGGGAAGAGCGGCGGCCGGGGTGAAGGGGATCACGCTCCGCAAGGGGGACGCGGTGGTCTCAATGGACATCGTCGAGCCCAAGATGGACCTTCTCATGATAAGCAGGAAAGGCTACGGCAAGAGGATGGAGATCGCCGAGTTCAGGGTCCAGAGAAGGGGAGGGAAGGGCTTGACCGCCATGAAGCTCCGCGACAAGGACGAAGTTGCGAGGGCCAGGCTGATAGAGGGGGACGACGAGCTGCTTTTTGTGACGGCGAACGGCACGGTCTCCAGACAGCACGCAAAAGGCATCTCCCGCCAGGGAAGGTATGCGAAAGGGGTTATAATCCAGCGCATGGAACAGGGCGATTACATCAGGGACCTGGCGCGCGTGGTAAAAAGGGAGGAGAAGGCGGAGTGATGCTGAAAAAGTTCCTTGCCTTATCTTTATTGTTCCTTGTGGCAGGGTGTTCGGTGCCGAACAAGGAATTGAAGATATTTTTCTTCAAAGAGGACAAACTGGTCGCCGTGAGCAGGGAATTCCCCACGAATGAGGCGCCCGTGCTTGTTGCGATCCATCAGCTCATGCTTGGGCCGAGCGACGCCGAGACCGCGCAGGGGATCATGACAGAGATCCCGAACGGCACCCGCGCCAGGAAGGTGGAAGTGATAGGGGATACCGCCATCATCGACCTTAACTCAAGGCTCGCCGATTACGGCGGAGGGAGTGCTAAAGTGCGGGGATTGCTGGCACAGATAGTAAATACGGCTACGAATGCAAGGGGAGTGAAAAAGGTCATCCTTAAGCTTGAAGGGGCCGATGAGTTCAAGCTCGGGAGCGAAGGCTATATCGTGGACCATCCGCTGGGCAGGGATGACGTTAAATATTAAATATTGGATCCCTGCCGTTCTTTATATGGCGCTGATATTCTGGCTGTCTTCGCGCCCGTCCCCGGAAGAGCTTAAATGGTGGCCGATAATCGCGAAACTCAAGCTTGTTCACATCATCGAATACGGCATTCTTTATCTGCTTTTCCACTGGGCGTTAACAATGACCACCGGATATTCGAATTTGGAGGTTTTTGCCCTTGCCCTCAGCCTGATCATTCTCTACGGCCTTACCGATGAATTCCACCAGATATTCGTCGTCGGGAGGACCGCCCGCCTGATCGATGTCGCGGCGGATGGGGTGGGGGGAGTTCTGGTGAATTTAGGGCTGACATTAAGAAATAAGCGACGTTAGCCTGTCGATCGAGCCTTTCCTGGTCATCTCCGTCACAGCCAAAAGCGTATGATCTTTTAATTCCGGATAATCTTTACCAAGATCAAGCCCGCCGATGATATTATTTTCGAGCAGCTTCCTGTTGACCTCAGCCACCGGCTTCGATGCCTTTATCACGAACTCCTTGAACGACGGGGCTTTCAGCGCGACAAACTTCGACAGTTTTTTCTTTGCGTAATTGGCCTTCTGAAGGCACTGGTTCGCGACTTCTCTAAGGCCTTGTCTGCCCATTGTTGCCAGATAAACGGTTGCCGCGAGAGCGCAGAGGGCTTCGTTGCTGCAAATATTCGAGTATGCTTTCTCCCTTCGAATATGCTGCTCTCTTGCCTGGAGTGTGAGAACATAGCCCCTTCGGCCTTTTGAATCAACGGTTTCTCCGACGATACGGCCGGGCATCAGCCTCATATATTCTTTTTTAACGGCGAATATTCCAAGGTACGGCCCGCCGAAGTTCTGAGGCAACCCCAGAGATTGGCCTTCCCCGACGACAACATCAGCACCAAGGTCGCCGGGCCTTTTGAGAATACCTAGCGATATTGGATCGACCGAAACGATCGACAAAGCCCCCTTCGATTTCGCAAGTTTCGAGAATTTCTCGACATCCTCGAAGCATCCAAAGAAATTGGGGTTCTGGATCATTACACACGCTGTATTGTCATTGACAAGCTTTTGAACCTCGGTCAATGACGAAATCCCTACACCTTTTTCATAGCTGAATTCCTTGATGACCCAGCCGGCGCCATCCGCATAGGTCTTAAGCACCTGCCTGTAATTGGGATGGACGGCCTTCGAAACGAGCACATCTGGCCTTGAAGTTGAATGAACGGCCAGTGAGGCAGCCTCCGCCATGGCCGTTGCGCCGTCATACATTGACGCGTTCGCGGCATCCATGCCGGTCAGGTCGCATATCATCGACTGGTATTCGAATATCGAAGTGAGCATCCCCTGGCTTATCTCCGGCTGGTAAGGGGTGTACGCGCTATAAAACTCTGACTTGCCGATGATATGATCCACAACACTGGGGATGAAGTGATCATATGAGCCGCCGCCGAGGAATGAAACAGGCTTTCCGGAAGTTCCGCTCTTCTCCGATAATCCCGCCAAAGCTTCCTTAAGCTCG
>CAZSXD010000025.1:7840-10823 GCA_964611075.1 uncultured bacterium | reverse complement strand
GCCTCTGCCGTTCAATATCATCGAGCTGACCGGGATCACGCCGGAAATGCTCGATAACGAGCCTTCCGTCAAACTTGTGATCCGCCAGTTCATGGATTTCGCAGGAGATTCGATACTTGTGGCGCACAACGCGGACTTTGACGTTTCCTTCCTTACCGTCAACGCGAAGAAATGGCTCAACAGGGATATCCAGAACCTGATAGTCTGCACTCTGCTTGTCGCAAGGGACATCCTCCCGAACCTGGAGAACCATAAGCTCCAAACTATCGCCCGTTACTACCAGTTCAACGTGGTCAACCGCCACCGCGCGATCGGGGACGTGGAGCTGACATACCAGATATGGCTCAAGTTGATCGAGAAGCTGAAGGAGCGTAATATACTGACGAGAAAAGACCTTGAAAGTTATTTGTCGGTCCTGAACGGCGGCTCAAATGAAAAAGCACCTTTCTAAGAAAAGTTAAGGAGACAAAATGGACTTCATCCTGGACACGTGGAGCAAGGCGAGAAGGCTGAACAAGACCATCGTTCTCCCCGAGACGGAAGACACCAGGATCCTGAAAGCGACGGAGATAATCACAAAAAGCCATCTTGCCAACATAATACTCATCGGCAATGCGGAAAAGATCAATTCTCTCGCGGCCCAGAACAGCGTAAACCTCGCCGGCGCCAGGATAGAAGATCCGGCAAAGTCCGAACGATTAGAAAAATACATCGCCGGATATCATAAGCTGCGCGAACATAAAGGGATGACGCCGGAGGAAGCAAGGAAGATCGTCAGCGAGGATCACGCGTTCTACGGCGCGATGATGGTGAGATCTGGCGACGCCGACGGCATGGTGACAGGCGCCGACCATCCGACATCGCATACGATCAGGGCGGCAGCCCACTGTGTGGGAATGGCGGAGGGTGTGAGCCTTATATCCAGTTTTTTTGTCATGATAACGCCAAAAAAAGAGTTCGGTATTGACGGGATACTTTTCTACGCCGATTGCGGCGTCAATCCGAACCCGGACAGCGAACAACTCGCCGACATAGCGATCTCCACCGCCGATTCTTTCAGGAAGCTCATCGGCAGGGACCCGAAGATCGCCATGCTTTCTTTTTCGACAAAAGGCAGCGCCGAGCACCCGGACGTCGACAAGGTGATCAAAGCGACAGAGCTCGTCAGAACAAAACGCTCAGCTCTTCTGGTCGACGGCGAGCTTCAGGCCGATGCGGCACTCATGCCCGCGATCGGTTCAAAAAAAGCTCCCGGCTCGACGGTCGCCGGAAAGGCCAACATCCTGATATTCCCCGACCTTGACGCGGGCAATATCTGCTACAAGATAACCGAGAGGATCGGCGGCGCCATAGCGCTGGGGCCGATCCTGCAGGGATCCGGGAAGCCCATCAATGACCTCTCGCGCGGCTGCAGCGTGGACGACATAGTCAATATCGCCGCCATCACCTCCATACAATGCGTCTGACCCTGAAAGAAGCGAAAGAGCTCGTTTCAAGGGCGAAAAAGCAGGGCGCCGATGAGGCGGAAGTTTTCATCTTAGAGGCGCGGCAGAGGAAGATCGACGTGCTTGACGGCAAAGTGGAAGCTTCCGACGACATTGAGACGGGCGGGATGGCGGTAAGGACGATCAAGGACCGCCGGATAGGCTTCGCTTACACCGGCGAGCTTGAAGAAGAGGCTTTTGAAGATGCTGTCAATAATGCGCTTGAGAATTCAAAGACCACCGCGCAGGACGAGGATCTCTGTTTTGCGGAAGCCATACCCCAGCCGGCCACACTTCAGCTGGTCGATAAAGCGAAAAATTCCGCATCCGTCCAGGACAAGACCAGGATAGCGCTGGATATCGAATCGTCGGCAAGGAGCTTTGACCCGCGCGTGAAGATAACCGAAAAGATCTTTTACGAAGATTCTTCTGTGAAAACCATTATCGTGAATTCAAGGGGCGTCGCCGTTGAATTCGAAAAAGCGGTCTGCGGGGCATACGCCGATGTCATTGCCGCAGAAAAGGGCGTCATGGAATCGGGGACATGGATGGAATATAAGCTGGCTTTCGAGGACCTGGAGCCGGAGCTCGTCGGCCTGACAGCCGCAAAAAGAGCCGTTGCAATGCTCGGAGCAGGGCCGGAAAAAAGCGGAAGAGCCTCCGTGATACTTTCGCCGTCGGCGGCGTCAATACTGCTGGCCGCCCTGTCCCCCGCCCTTTCGGCCGAATACGTTCAGAAAGGCAAATCGCTTTTCGCGGGCGCGATGGACAAGCCGGTAGCGTCGAGGAGGCTCACGCTGATCGACTCAGGCATCCTTGCCGGCCAGACCGGGAGCGCCCCTTATGACGACGAGGGTGCACCGACGGGAGAACTTGTCGTGATAAGCGAAGGCTTCCTGAAAGGTTTCCTCCACAATTCCTATACGGCGAAAAAAGCCGGAAAATCCTCCACCGGCAATTCCTTCAGGGCGTCGTTCATGTCGCTCCCGGAGATACAGCCGACCAACTTTTTCATCAAGCCGGGATCAAGGAGCCAGGACGAGCTCATGGTAAGCCTTAATAAGGGATTCCTGATCGAAACGATAATGGGCGCGCACACGATCAACCCGATATCCGGGGACTTTTCGGTGGGGTTCGCCGGAATGTTCATAGATAACGGTAGGATATCAAAGCCTGTGAAAGGGATGACGATATCCGGCAACATCCTTGAATTATTCAGTCATCTTGAGGAAATAGGGAGCGACCTTCACTTTTTCCCCCTTAACGGCAATGTGGGGAGCCCGTCGCTATTGATCGCGAACCTCGCGGTGAGCGGCTCCTAGAAGGTCCACTTCAGATTGAACGAGGGCATGATGTTGATGAACAGGGCGTCCGTATAATCTATCTCCCTGTCCGAAGGATCATCGGTTTTAACGGTTTGCCATGTGACAAGACTTATCGGCTTGATATCGAATTCAAGCGAAAGCCCCTCATAAATATTGTAGGCGGTGCCGAAAATA
>CAZSXD010000025.1:0-7830 GCA_964611075.1 uncultured bacterium | reverse complement strand
AATAAGGCTGATCGTCGAGGCCTCATAGATGGTCTCCGGCGTTTCGCTCGTCACTTTGGCATAACTCAGCCCCACATGGGGTTCCAGGTTGCCGCGGCCGAAATAATATGCGTATTTAGCGTAACCCAACGTATAGAGCGTGGTCTCGATCCCCAAACTGAAATAGCCCACGTCCAAAGCAGTATTTTCGGTGAAATTATATGAGATGCACGGCGCGGCCGCCACGAATGAACTGTTGTTGGCCAGAATAGTGTTCATGCCATTGATCGTCGCGATATTGTTCAGCGCAAGCCCCCACTTCCCCGCCACGGCAGCATGGCAATCACATGCAAGGAAAGAAAATATCGCCAGGATAATGAAGAGCTTTTTCATCTGTTGATTCCCCCTTCTTCAAAGAGATGCGCCGTTCGCGTCATAGATACCACCTCATGGAAAGGACCGGCTGCATGTTCATTGCCGTAGCATATTCATAATATCTCCGCATTTCGACGCTTATGTTACTTACAACTTTCAGGTCCATCATGATCGACAAGTTATCAATGACCATTATCTCGCAGCCCAAGATCAGGCTCTGGGTCGTCACAGTGGAATCTGTACCGCCGCTCCGTATCAGCGATCTGATATGTTCAAAACCCACACGGGGGACCACCCTTCCCTCCCCCAGATTGTAAGAGATCCTCGAGTAAACCGAATTGAAGTAATCTTTCGTGCGGTTCTCCATGTTAATGTCCTTCAGCATAAAGCCCAGATCGATCGAGAGGTCTTTCGTGAAATGGTAGAAGAAGCCGGTATACGTGCCTGTGTTAGTATCGCCATATGATGCGTTCAATATCGCCCAGTAATTGCCATAGCTGCTCACAACAACATTGGAGCTGAGCCCCCAGCTGCCTGCGACAGCGGCAAAAGAAGCTGTGGACGATAATGATGCGGCCAGTATCAGGAAGATTATCGTCTTTTTCATGTTGACCTCCTCACAAAAATATATTTCGGGTTCAGAACATCGCCCATCTTACGCTGATGAACGGCATAAAGTTCGTGTACGTCGAATTCCTGTAATCGTTTGTCACGCTTCCGCGCGTAGTGACCAGGCTGTCGATCGTCAAAAGCCTGAAATCCAGCAGGACAGCGATGTCCCCGTAATCAACCTCTGTGCCCAGGATCAGGCCGAGGCTGGAATAATCCCTTGTGGAGGTCGTTCTGTATGTTGTGGTGAACGCGCCGTCCAAAGCCAGATGGGGCGACATGCTTCCTTTCCCGAAATAATAAGTGTATCTGAAATAATTCATGAAAGATGACGTTGTCATGAAGCTCCATCCCATGCAGCCCACATCCAGGACGGAATTGTCGCTGAGCCTGTAGCCGATGGAGGGGATGCAGGACAACAGTGCGGGATTCGTGAGCGTGTTCGCCATGGTGGTGGTCAGGATGTTCCCGACGATCACATTGTTGAAGGTCAGCGACCAGTTCTTATCTGTCACGGCATAGCCCGAGATGGACAAAAGGGAAATGATCAAGAACAAAGCTGCGAGTCTTTTGAACATTGTTAAGATACCCCCTTCTCTAATTGCTCCTGGGTTAAATGTACCATCTGACGGATAGGAAAGGATACAAAGTGACCGCCGAATACCGGCCAAAACTGTCGTTAGAATATAAAACGCTGGCGTTATTAATAAGTTTAATGTCCGCAAGGAGGGATAAGCCCTGCATCAGGGACACCTCTGCCCCGAACAAACAGGCGAAGTCGGAAGCGAACGTAGCATCGTCGGCCGTCCTTGTGTTTATGATCACGTATTCCAGGCCCACATGCGGGATAATGACGCCCCTCCCTAAATTGTACAAAACCTTTAAATAAGTCGCGTTAATGTTCGTTTCAACATCGCTATTAGAACGGTATTCCCATGCGGAAGCGCCAAAATCAATCGAGAGATCGTCCGTAAATTGATAAAAAAGCGAGGGGACCGGGGCCTGAGTGCTCGTGCCAATATTGAAAATTTCATTTACACTGTTGCCGAACATATTGTTCGCAGAGATACCCCACTCCCCCCGGGTGGCGCAAAAAGAATAATTCGAAAGCATTGCGATTATAACAATGATAAAGGTTGCTGCTCTTTTTAGCATTTGACCCCTCCTTTGATCTATCTTGCAATGCTACCAAATCGGTGATAATATGTCCACCACTTTTAGGTGATATCATGAGAAAGATCAAAATATTCGATTCAACGCTCCGCGACGGCGAACAGGCCCCCGGCTTCAGCCTCAACGTGGAGCAGAAGCTCGAGATAGCCAGGCAGCTTGCGAGGCTCGGCGTGGATGTGATAGAGGCCGGTTTTGCCATATCGTCGCCGGGCGACTTCGAAGCTGTCAAGACGATCGCGCAGAACGTGAAAGGGCCTGTGATCTGCTCTCTTTCAAGGACGCGCAAGGAAGACATCGAAAGGGCCTGGGAAGCGGTAAAATACTCCGACAAACCCAGGATACATACTTTTATCGCCACCTCTCCCATTCACATGGAGAAAAAGCTGAAGAAAACCCCCGATGAGGTCCTCAATATTGCGGTGGAATCCGTAAAATTTGCGAAAAGCCTGTGCCCGGACGTTGAATTTTCGTGCGAGGACGCGGGAAGAAGCGAACCGAAATTCCTTTACAGGATCATTGAGGCTGCCATCGATGCCGGCGCCAATGTGGTCAATATCCCCGATACGGTGGGATACACGATACCGAGCGAGTTCAGCCAGCTCATCAAGGGCATCATCCAGAACGTTCCGAACATCGGCAAGTGCGAGCTGAGCGTGCACTGCCACAACGATCTTGGCCTTGCGACAGCCAATTCACTCGCCGGAGTGCTTGCGGGTGTCTCGCAGGTGGAGTGCTGCGTGAACGGCATCGGCGAGCGCGCCGGGAACGCCTCCCTGGAAGAAGTTGTCATGTCCATAGAGACCAGGAAGGATTTCTTCGATGCCTCAACGAACATAAACACGAAGGAGATATACAAGACATCCAGGATGGTGAGCACCCTCACGGGAATGCTCGTGCAGGCCAATAAGGCGATAGTGGGAGCGAACGCCTTCGCCCACGAGGCAGGCATACATCAGCACGGCGTTCTTGAGGATAAAAGGACTTACGAGATAATGGATGCTCAATCCATCGGCATAGCTGAGTCAAAGCTTGTGCTGGGCAAGCATTCGGGGCGCGCCGCCTTCGTAAAAAAGCTCAAGGACCTGGGATTTGACCTCTCAAAAGACGAGACCGAAAAGGCCTTCAATGAGTTCAAGGCCCTGTGCGACAAGAAGAAGGACATATCCGACCGGGACATCGAGGCGCTCGTTAGCGATGAAGTGCTGACGATCCCCGAAACTTTCAGCCTGAAATCACTGGACGTCAAGGCGGGTACCGTAAGAAAACCCACCGCGACCGTAACGATTGCCGCCAAGGGAAAGACTATCAAGGCGACCGAGACCGGCTCAGGCCCCGTCGATGCCGTGTACAAGGCCATAACGAAATTGACGAAGGTCAAAGTGAAGCTTGTGGATTACGTCATCCAGGCGATCACCGGCGGAACGGACGCTCTGGGGGAGGTAATGGTGAGGATCGAGGAGGCCGGCCGCATTTATTCCGGCCACGGTTCCGACACGGACATCCTTGTGTCATCCGCAAAGGCTTACATTAACGCCATAAACAAGCTGACCCACAAGAAGGAACTCAACAGAACGACTACTGCTCAACTGTGATGCAGGTGAGGGTGCGGGCTACGAACCCCGTCGCCTGTATCCTCTTCACTATCAGCTCTCCCAGGGATTTAAGGTCGGCCGCCTCAACGAACGCTATGACGTCGTAGGGGCCCGTCACCAGATGGACCGTTTTGACGCCTTTTATCTCCTTGATTATATTGACCAGGTCGATCCCTTTCCCGGGCAAAGCCTCGATCAGTATATAAGCTGTCGTCGTCTTCATGACTTACCTCCTTTCACTTTACCGCTGCCAGTCTCTGGACCTTATCCAATGCCTTCCTGTAAAGTTCGACATATTTCTTCGCCGAAGAGTCCCATGAGTAATCAAGAGCCATGTCCCTTACCATGATGCCGCGCCATCTATTTTTATCGTTATACGCAGCTATGGCGCGCTTTATCGCGTCATGGAGGGCCGTTGAAGAATACTCCTCGAACACGAAGCCTGTCACTTCGTCCTGCACCGTATCGGCAAGGCCGCCCGTTTTCCTGACTATGGGAACCGTGCCGTATTTATAGCTTATGAGCTGGCCCAGGCCGCACGGCTCATACCTTGAAGGCATGAGGAACATGTCGCTCCCCGCATAAATAAGCTGGGCGAGCACCGAGTCAAACCCGAGGTTCAGGCCGAGATGTTCGGGGTATTTCTCCTTCATCTGCTGAAAAAGCTCGTGATATTTCGGCTCGCCGGTGCCAAGCAGAACGAACTGGAGATCCATGTGCATGATGTTCTCGATGTCCTCCGCAAGGATGTCAAATCCCTTCTGGTCAGCGAGCCTCGAGATGATCCCGATCAGCGGGACATCCTTCCCGGGCAGGCCGTTCCTCTTTTGAAGCGCTTTCTTGTTGTCCTGCTTGTTCCCGATGGTCTTCGGCCCGTAGTGCTTCGCGATCAATTTATCCGTCTCGGGATCCCAGAGATCGTAATCTATGCCGTTGACGATGCCGTAGATGTCCGCCGACCTGTGGCGCAGCAGCCCTTCAAGGCCGTACCCGAACTCGGCAGTCTGTATCTCCCTGCTGTACTGCTCGGAAACGGTGTTGATCGCGTCGGCGAACACGAACCCCGCCTTCGTCAGGGCGAGCTTCCCCCAGAACTCGAGGGTGTCGGGCGTAAAATATTCCAATCCCAGGCCTAGCACATGCATCTTTTCCGGCGGGAAAAGCCCCATGTATCCCATATTGTGGATCGAATAAACGGTCGCTATCTCGCCGAAGAACGGATCATTCCTCAGGACCGTCTTCATGTACATTATCATCAATGCGCTCTGCCAGTCGTTCGTATGCAGGATATCCGGCTGCCAGCCGAGCCTCTTGATGAATTCAAGGGAAGCCCTGGAATAAAAGACGAATCTTTCGCAGTTATCGGGATAATCAACGCCCTTGTCCTGATAAAGCCCGTCGCGGCCGAAGTACCTGTCGTTCGCTACGAAATAGACCTCCACGCCGGTGCCGGGGATGACAGACTCGTAAATGTCGGCAAGCTCGACCCTGTCAGGCATACTGACCTCGATCCCGCTCATGGCAAGCTTGAGCCCGAATTTTTTCGCGTCTATCATCTTGTATCCGTGCATTATCACCCGTACATCATGCCCGAGATCGCTCAAGGCCTTCGGCAGAGCGCCCGCCACATCCGCAAGTCCGCCTGTTTTGGCAAAAGGAACGACTTCCGGTGATGCTATCAGTATTTTCATTGTTCCCCCTTTCTAGGAACTCAGGGCCCTGATCTTCTCGGCATACAGATCAAGCATCCTGCCCGTGCCTGCTTCGTCCGACGCCTCCACCTCAAGCCTGATGGAGGGAACGTTCGTGTGCGGCAGGACGAGCGCCCAGTCCCTCTTATGGTAGATCTTCACCCCGTCGATCATCTCCACGGGGTTATGTCCGTTCTGCTCTATCAGCGCCCTCATGACCTTTCCCTTGTTCGCGTTGGGGCAGCTGATCTCCATCTTGCCGATGAAGATCTTCGGGAGTTCTTTCAGTATTTCGCTGACGGGCCTCGCCTCCTTTGACAGGTATTCGAGGAGTTTTGCCACGGACAGCATCGCGTCAAAAGAGTTCTGGAACCTGGGATAGATGAAGCCGCCTAGCCTCTCCCCCATGAACGAGACCTCGTCGTCGGACGCCAGTTCCATCATGGCCCTTGAGCTGGTCTTGGTCCTTATGACCCTTGCGCGGAAGTTCTTCGCTATCTCCTCAATGACCCTCGAGCTGGTCACGGGTGTTGCAATGGCGCGCTTTCCGTTGTGCTTGAGCGTAAGATAGGACATCAACGACAGCATGTCATCGCCGCTCAGGACAGCTCCCTTTTCATCGACGAGGAATATCTTTTCCGCGCCCGCGTCGAGCATCACCCCGAAATCGCACTGGAGCGTCTGCACGATCTGGGAAAGCTGCTGAAGAGAGCGCTCGAAATCTTCCTTTGATTTCGTTATTTTCGTTTCATCCACAAAAGCGTTTATGGCCACCGCTTCGCAGCCGAGCTCCCCGAGTATCGAGGGGAATATCTGCGAGGCGCTTCCGTAAGCGTAGTCTATGACGAATTTCGGCTTTCTTTCGGATATCACCTTCGGGTTCACGTAACTGAGGAAGCCGTCCTTGTACTGCTCGGCGACCCGGTAGAACGGGAAGCTTATCTCCCCCGTATCCTCCATCGGGACCCTTTCAAAATCCTCGCCGAAGAAAAGCCGCTCCACCTGCTTCTCCCTCGCGGGAGAAATGTCCATCCCCACATTGTCAAAGAACTTGATGTCGATGACCTGGGGATCGAACGGCGATTTTCTGACATGGAAACCGCCGCAGCTCTTGAGAGCCTTCAATTCATATCTGTTTATCGGGATGGGGACCATCTCAAGGTCGGAAACATTGACGCCGGCGGACAGGGCCCCTGATAGAATGGCCCTGTATATCATGCGCGATGCTTTATGGGGGTCCCGGCTTGTCGTTATGTGGCTTCCTTTCCCGAGCATCGCCCCGTAAGCGGCTCCCAGTGTGGCCGCGAATTCCGGCGTTATCTCGATGTTGCATTTTCCCGTCACGCCGTACGCGCCGAATATCTTGTCCGTCCAGTGCTCCCTCCAGACGACGCTTGCAGATACCGTGGTCCCCTCGTCGATATTCTTCCCCGGCCAGATCTTGACATAAGGCTTAACGTGGCTGTCGGGACCGAAAACGCAGTTGTCCGCTATGACGCTGCCCTCTTCGATGAGCGAGCGGTCGCCTATCTTCGAGCCCGATGCGATGACCGCCCTGTCGATTATGCAATCCCTGCCGATCTCGACATTATCCCATAATGTCGTCTCGCAGATTTTTGCTCCCCTCCCGATGACGCAGTTCCTCCCTATAACGCTGTTGTCGATCTCCGCCCCATCGCCTATGGCGGTCCCCTCGCCGGCCATAACAAGGCCGGTAAGGGTGGCGCTTGGAGAGATGATGACCTTATCCTCTATCTTTTTTGACTCCAAATGAAGCTTCCCCATGACGATATCCCTGTGGCTCATGCCGTATTGAGCGAGCCCGCCGATGTCGTTCCAGTACCCCTGCGCAACGAACCCGTACACAGGTTCTCTGGCCTCCAGGAGTTTCGGGAAAAGGTCCTTGCTGAAATCGAATTCCCGGCCATCGGGTATCTCCCTGAGGACAAGGGGATTGACCACGTATATGCCCGTATTGACCGTGTCCGTTACCACCTCTCCCCATGAGGGCTTTTCCAGAAAGTGTTTTATCCGGCCATCCATGTCTGAGACGACTATGCCGTATGATATTGGGTTCTCGACCCTTGTCAGGGTGATGGTGATGAGCGCTTTTTTCGAGAAATGGTATTCGACCACGCCCTTAAGATCGAAATCGGTTATCACATCTGCGCTGATGACAAGGAACGTCTCCTCGATATGGTGTTCCGCGTATTTGACCGCGCCGGCGGTCCCGTAGTTCTGGGGGGCGACGACGTAATCGATCTTCACCCCGAACCTCCCGCCGTCGCCGAAATGCGCCTTTATCTTTTCCGGCTGGTGATAAAGCAGCATCACTATCTCGTTAAAGCCGTTCTTCTTCAGGAGCTCCACGATATGCTCGATTATCGGCTTGTTAGCAAAAGGCAGCATCG
>CAZSXD010000024.1:0-10900 GCA_964611075.1 uncultured bacterium | reverse complement strand
GATCGGGACAACGGAAGCTTCCTAAACGGCAAGGTACATGGGCACTGATTTCATGGATCCCACGAACGGCCCCGATGACATAAGGGGGGAGCTTGCGCTCAACATGATGCCGCATCCGAACATACTGCAAAAACTGCTGATAGGCTGGTCCTCGGTCTATATGTCGAGCGCCCAGTATTATCTTGATTATGAGCTCTATCTGAGGAACATCAATGAAAGCGGGACAGCGCTGGGCTTCCAGTTCCATTCCGTCGGCGTCGATTACAGGCTGCCCTTTGAGGAACTGGAATTCATTGCGCTCAACATGTTCGACAAGAAGATATTTGACGGCACGGTTGACATAGGCCTTGAGGTGGCTCAACCGCTGTCAAGGGACACGACCATGAGGATCAAAACGGACTGGGTCGGCGACTCTCAGTGGAGGATGGGCACGAATGTCCCGGGGGCGTCATTCACCCAGGAGCTTTCTTTCGACCAGAAACTCGCGAAGGACCTGACGCTGAACGCTTTTTACAGGTATTTTTACGTTCCGAGCAGGCTCAATTCGTACCTGATAGAGGTGCCTGATTACTCGGATCTTCTGGGCCTGGCATTGCTTTACAGATTTTAGGTTGTTTTAGACAAAAATTTTGGCTGGTGATATACTAGGAAAGGAGTAGCATATGAAAAATTCAGTACTGATTTTGATCGCGCTGGCGGTGATATTTTCCGCACATTCTTACTGCCAGCAGGCGACGGGGGAGGTAGGTGCGCAAACTCCGGTCGCAACTCCTGAGGCGCCGAAGGCGGCCCCCCCGGCAGCGCCCGCTGTGAAGGCACCTACGCACCAGGTGACATCGATCAAGTTCAGGGACGTCCCGGACGATCACTGGGCGGCGTCCTCCGTCTATGACCTTGTGAACCTGGGTGTCACTCAGGGATATCCGGACGGTACGTACAGAGGCAACAATTACATAACCAGGTACGAGACCGCTCAATTCCTTTCAAAACTTGCGGCCGCCATCGGGGACACCGGCGACAGGGTCGACATTGAGGTTGAGAAGCTCAAGGAGGAGCTCAGGGCGGAGATAAGGTCGTTGAGGGCCGACATCGCCGAGCTCAAGAGGATACCTGAGGAGGGGGAAGAAAAGCCCGTGACCGGGTCGTTCTCCTCCAGGATCATTTTCGGGAACCTGGTGGCCACGAACACCTCCGTCGAGGGGCAGGCTGCACCCGTCGGTCCGCTCGTTAGGTACAGGCTCAAAATGAACTTCGCAAGATCGGTGGGCGAAGGGGCGAAAGTGAAGATAAACCTGGATACAATGGATTCCGGGTTCGGGGGAGGCTCAAGCGACCTTTCCATGAGGATACTGGATGTCGAAGGCGACCTGAGGATGAACATGGGTCTTGAGAACCCGGTGGACGTGAAGGTGACCAGCGGGCCCGGGCCGGTGTCCCATACCGAAGAAGCCGACGTGAACGGGAACTATATCGCAAGGAGCGAGAACGGAACTGTCTACCTCAGGCCCTGGAACAGCATAATGTTCTCTTCCCGCATGTTCGGGCTGGATACGGGGCTCGGTTATATAGCCAGGAACCTTTCCGCTTTCGGGGAAGTGGAAGTGAACCAGATAAAGACGGTCATAGGATACTCTTTTCCCGGCATCTTCTTCATACCTTCGTTCAAGCTGAACACCAATGTCGATTATCTTTCGTCAAGGCCGCAGTCCGATCCCCCCGGGCCTACGGATACCAAGGTCACGCTGGACACCTCGCTCTACTCAACGACCAAGCACAGGCTGAACCTCATCTACGGTTTCGGCCAGGGCACATCGCCGCACAATTCCATGTTCGGGTTCGAGGCCTATTTCCTGGACATGTGGGATTCGGGGACGACATTCGTGCTCAAGTACAGGAAGGTGGGCAGCGAATACCTTTACGAGAATGCGGACCTGCATGAGGACCTTTTCGCGGGGCTGGACGTTTTCAACAGGTATATCGGCGACGGCGACGGCCTTGGAGTGGTGGACGTCGGCGGCGATCTGACGCAGGTCATCACGGAAACCTTGAGGCTGGTGGGCAAGGCCGACTGGAGGCTTGGTCCGGACAACGCCTACGGCGAGGATCTACCTCAGTGCAGTCTCGTGATAGAGGCCGGGGTCAACTGGGATATAGCGACCGACGCGCTTTTCGAGTTCCTCTACAGGGTGGAGAGCATTCCATCTGCGGCTGACATTTCGTCAGATCTTACACAGCTCGGCTTGTCTTTCAAGTTCTGATATTGAAAATAGACGGACTTAGGACAAAAGTAATAGGGAAAAGGGTCATGCTTCTTGACGAAGCGGGCTCGACCAACGACGAGGCCAAGCGCCTCATTGCCGCGCATGAGAGCGAAGGCACCGTGGTCATCGCGGCTTCCCAGACCAGTGGACGCGGACGGCTGGGAAGAAAGTGGGTTTCCCCCATAGGGGGCATTTATCTCTCAATAATTCTCAACCCTTACATCAACCATTCAAGGCTTCCCATCATCACTTTGATGGCGGCTGTGGCGTGCGCCAGGACATTGAAGGGGATGACAAAACTCGACGTCTCCGTCAAGTGGCCGAACGACATAGTGATCTCGGATAAAAAGGCCGGCGGGATCCTTTGCGAGACTTTCAGGAACTCCGTCATCGTCGGGATCGGAATAAATCTGAACACGAACCTGAGCCTGTTCCCGGTTTCCCTGAAAAAGCAGGTGACATCGGTAAAATTCGAGCTTGGAGCTTCGCTCGAACGGGAGGATGTGATAAGGATACTGCTCGAAGAAATGGACAGGGTCTACGCGGAATTCCTTGATAAACGCGACAGGGAGATAATCGATGAATGGACCGGACTCTGCCGCATGCTGGGCTCAGAGGTCACCATCGAGACAGGCAGGGGAAAGCATGAGGGGTACGCCGAGGCGGTGGGAAGCAAGGGAGAGTTGATACTGAGGGGTTTCGATGGTAAAATCAGGAGAATTTTTTCGGCTGATGCAGTTAAGGTGAGAACGGAGAATATATGAGCCATATAAGAGGCATAAGGGGCGCGATCACGGCGCGCAACACTGGAGAGGACATCATCAGGGCGACAACGAAGCTTCTGAGGGAAATTGTGTCCTTGAACAGGATCAGGGGCGAGGATATCGCAAGCGTAATTTTCTCCGTCACGAGCGACCTGAACGCGGAGTTCCCTGCCAATGCCGCCCGCAAAATGGGCTGGAAAACAACGCCTCTTCTGTGCACGCGCGAGATAGACGTGCCCGGCTCCCTGAAAAATTGCATAAGGGTGCTGATGCATGTCAACTGCGAAGAAAAGCAGTCCAGGATGAAGCATGTTTATCTTGGCGGCGCTGTTAAATTAAGGCCTGACTTGAGATAATCGCGGAGGTAATTTGCCATGATGATAATAATGAAAGCCGATGCCACCGATGAACAGATAAACCACGTAACCGACATGTTAAAGAAGATGGGTTTCGGGGTGCATCTTTCGCGCGGCATCGAGCGGACCATAATAGGCGCGATAGGGGACAAGAGAACGGTCGTTGTTGAGAACCTTCTCGTCCTACCCGGCGTATCCGAAGTCGTCCCCATCAGAAAACCCTTCAAGCTTGTTTCCAGGGAATTCAAGAAAGAGGACACGATTGTCAGCATCGGTGAGGGGGTCAAGATAGGGGCTTCGGCTCCCATATGCGTGATCGCCGGCCCGTGCTCCGTCGAATCGAAGGAACAGATAATGGCCACAGCCGAGGCCGTGAAGCTTGCCGGCGCAAAAGCATTGAGGGGCGGGGCTTTTAAACCGCGCACATCCCCTTATTCCTTTCAGGGTCTTGGCGAAGAAGGTCTCAAATACCTTGTCGAGGCCAAGAAAAAGACCGGTCTGCCTGTTGTGACGGAAGTAATGGATACAAGGGATGTCGATCTTGTCAGGAAATACGCCGATGTCATGCAGATAGGCGCGCGGAACATGCAGAATTTCAACCTTTTGAAGGAAGTGGGGAAAGCGAAAAAGCCCGTACTTCTTAAGAGAGGGCTTGCCGCGACCATTGAGGATCTTCTCATGGCTGCCGAATACATCATGAGCGAAGGGAACAGTGAAATAATACTGTGCGAAAGAGGCATAAAGACTCCGGAAACCTATACAAGGAACACGCTTGACCTTAACGCGATCCCGGTCATCAAAAAGCTGACGCACCTGCCCATAATCGTAGATCCGAGCCACGGCATCGGCATCTGGGACCTTGTTCCGGCGATGGCCAAGGCTTCGATCGCGGCGGGAGCGGACGGGCTTATGATCGAGGTGCATCCGAAGCCGGAGGAGGCCATGTCGGACGGAGCGCAATCGCTTAAACCGGATACTTTCGAAGCTCTTATGAAGGACCTGAAGAAGGTCGCGGAAGCTGTCGGCAGAAAAATGTAAATGAAGATCAATCTCGCGGGATACAACCTTGATTCCACCGTTATCGAGGAGTTGAAGAAGCTCGCTCCTGAGCGCGCGGACATCACCCCGGAAACTTTATCAGCTGCATACGCCAGGATAAGCCGCGATCCCCGGCCTATCGATGAACTTCGCAAGGCCGCCAGGGAAGAGGTCGAAAAGACCAGGAAGTCCAACCAGACCATAATCTTCAAGATGGGGCACCATTCGGTGGCCGAGCACGCGGTCTTCAATTTCGACGTGATCGGAGTCTCGAGGCTTGCGATGGAATCGATCGAGCACTTCAGGCTGTGTTCCTTCACAGAAAAGTCGCAAAGGTACATAACACTTGGCGACGATTTTGTCCTGCCGGAAGAGATATCGAAGGCGGGATTTTCGGATGAGTTCAGAGCGGGCATCAAACTTCAGAACGGTTTCTATCACAAAGCCTTCGAGATGTTGAAGGCTTACGTATTCAAAAAGCATGCCGATCTTGCTAGGGATGAGAAGAACCATAATCTTCTTGAAGGCTGGGCGAAGGAGGATGCGCGGTATATCACAAGTTTGGCGACCCAGGGGCAGCTTGGGTTGACGGTCAATGCCAGAAATCTTGAGCTTATGGTCAGGAGGTTCGCGTCCAGTTCAAGCTCTGAGGTCCGAAGTATCGGGCAGGAGCTTTATCGGTTAGCCAAGGAAGTAGCGCCGTCGATAATCCTGTTCACGGAAGCGAACGACTTCGATTCAAAGACCTACGATGACCTGGCAAAGTTCAGGCAGCTGGAATCGCGCGTAAAGGAGAAGCTGCAAGAGGTCAAGCTTGAAGACTTCACAAAAGATGCCGATGAAATGGTCGTTTCAGCCTTGCTGCATACGGTGTCAAAAGCCTCTTTCGCTGATTGCAGAAAAGCGGTCGCCAAGATGCCTGCCGCCAAGAAGAAAGAGATCATCAAGGCAGCAATGAAGCGCATGGAGTTTTTTGATGCGAACTTGAGGGAATTTGAACATGTCAATTTGACCTTCGATCTCATCATTTCCGCTTCCTGTTATGCTCAATTGAAGAGACATAGAACTTCAACCCAGACGATGCAGGATTATGATCCGGACCTGGGGCTGACCATTCCGCAGGCGATAATTGACGTCAAGCTTGATAAAGAATTCAGGGAGATCGTTCACAAAACGGAAGAGCTTTATTATAAGATGAAACAGAAAGTCAGAAGTTTAGCGCAATATATCCTGACCAATGCTCATCGAAGAAGGGTGCTTCTGACGGTCAATGCAAGGGAGCTTTATCACATCTCGCGGCTTCGCGAAGATGCTCACGCACAGTGGGACATCCAGAACATTTCAGCAGAAATGTCCAAGCTGGCTAAAAAGAAGCTGCCGTTGACTTTCATGCTGATAGGCGGGAAGGATAAATATCCGGAGATATATAAGTCAGTTTACGGGGCCGAGCCAAAGTTGATGCCGCCTAAATAAACATCTTAACCGCGCTCTTTCAAAGCGGTCTTGAGGTCTTGATTCACAAGCAAAAATTCCCAATCTACCTTTTGGGTTTTATCGAATATCTCGTAAACATTGTAGTGAGAATCATATTCCACCCTATAACCCGAAGCAATGCGAATGGCCGCCGTGAGTCTACCCTGTGGCCCCCAAATTCTACATCTTACGATGCAGTCTCTGGCGGCGACACCTTCCTCAAGGCTTCCGTATGGATCTAATTTAAGCATTGTTCCTTTTTGGACGACGAGATTGTGGAATTGAGGAAGCCGAGTATCCGCGTTAGGGATACCTTCAAGAGGCACGCCGGAAGAAGTCATAAGAACTCTGCCTTTGGCGTAAGGTATCCCGATGATCCTGACCGGTTTTGGAAGTTTTGCTTCAATGTCAGCGCCCTCTTCATATCGCAGTCTGGTACCCGTGGGAAGTAGGGTTTTGCCGATTCTTGCGGGAGCGATCAAGGTCATCGTTGCTTCTCTCACCTCGCTTCCGTGCAATGTAACCCCCTTTACCGCGGTTGGTATTACAAACCTATACACGCCCTTATTATTTAAAGGAAACCTTAATTCCAAACATGCTGATTTCATGATCATTCCTCCTTTCAAACATTCCTGACAGGGATATATCGGTGTAATGGGCGGAGAATTTCATTATTTGAAGAAAATCAATACGCCTAAATAAGCTTCTCGATCTTCTTTATCAGTTCTTCTATCCCTGTCTTTTTCAGCGCGGATATCGCGGCGGCGGGGGCGTATTTTTTGAGCAGTACCTGAGGATTTCCTTCATATCGGTCAAGCTTGTTGAATACCGTCAGCATCGGCTTGGTAATGGCTTTCAGGTCCTCGAGCACTTTGTAGGTTGAGCTTATCTGCTCCATGAAATTCGGATGAGAGATGTCGACGATGTGGATTAAAAGGTCAGCTTCCGTGACCTCTTCAAGTGTTGCTTTGAATGCTTCGACAAGGTCATGAGGCAGGTTCTGGATAAAACCGACAGTATCGGTAAGCAGTATTTCCTTGCCCCTTGGCAGGTAAAGCTTGCGCGTAACAGGGTCAAGCGTCGCGAACAGCTTGTTCTCGACCAGGACATCCGATCTTGTCAGCAGGTTGAGGAGGGTCGATTTGCCGGCATTCGTATAACCGACGATGGCTGCGACCGAGACTTTTGATGATTTCCGCTTCTCCCTTCTCAAGCTTCGATGGTGCCTGACCTCGTCCAGCTCTTTCTTGAGGATCGAAATTTTCTTGCGGATGCGCCGCCTGTCCATTTCAAGCTTTGTTTCACCGGGGCCTCGAGTGCCGATGCCGCCCCCAAGCTGTGATAATTCAATGCCTTTACCGGTCAAATGGGTCATTGTGTAATTATCCTGAGCCAGCTCGACCTGAAGTTTTCCTTCGCGGGTATGGGCGTGCTGGGCGAAAATATCCAGGATCAGTCCGGTCCTGTCAATAACCTTGATGTTCAGCTCGTTCCGAAGGTTCCTTATCTGGGAAGGGGCGAGGTCGCAGTTGAATATCACAAGGTCGGCGTCATTCGAGGCGCAGAGAGCTTTCAGCTCCTGTACTTTGCCTTCGCCAATATAGAATTTGACGTCGGGTTTTTCCCTCGACTGTGCTATTGTCCCTACGGTACTGGCTCCGGCGGTGGAAGCAAGGGCTTCAAGTTCCGCAAGATCATAAGGATTTATCTTCTTTTTATTCAGGCTGATGTCGACAAGAACGGCTTTTTCGGCCTGCCTGCCGGTAGGCATGGGGCTATTCATTCTTCAGGTCACGGGTCATCAGTGAGGATATTGCGTTGAAGGGATCCTTGTTTTCATACAGAACCTGATAGACCTCCTCGGTGATGGGCATCTCGATCTTGAATTTTTTCGCAAGGTCCCTCGCGGCTTTTGCCGTGGGGACGCCCTCGGCAACGTCATACATTTTTTCTCTTATATCCTTGAGCTTCCGGCCCTTGGCTATCTCCACACCTATGAAGTGGTTCCTTGAAAGGTTCGATGAACAAGTCGTGATTAGGTCCCCCATACCCGAAAGGCCGCTGAATGTTTCCGGCTTTCCTCCCATAGCAACCCCAAGCCTTGTTATCTCCGCCATTCCTCTTACCATCAGAGCCGACTTTGCGTTGTTGCCGACCATGAGTCCGTCTGCGACACCCGCGGCGATAGCTATAACGTTCTTCAGCGTTCCGCCAAGCTCAACGCCGATAACGTCGTCATTGGTATAGACCCTGAAACGGTTGCTGTTCAATATATTCTGGATCACTTTCGCGGGCTTAATGTCCTTTGAGGCGATCACGGTCGCCGCCGGCATGCCGCGGGCTATTTCCTTCGAAATATTAGGACCGGAAAGAACGCAATAGTCTTTTCTTGAAAGCTCCTCTTCTATGACCTCCGTCATCATTTTATCCGTTTGCAACTCGAGGCCCTTCACCGCGTTGACGATCAGTTGCTCTTTGCGAAGATGAGGCGCCAGCTCTTTCAGCGTTCTTCTCATGAATTGAGAAGGGGTCACGAGAATGATGATGTCGCTTTTCGATGCGGCTGCAAGATCCGATGTAGCTTCGATGTTCTGGGGCAGCTGGAAGCCGTTGAGATACTTCTTGTTCTCGTGCAGTTCATTGATGTCCTTTGTGACATCTTTTTCGAATGACCACAAGGAAACCTGATGGCCGTTCTCGGCGGCAAGGATCGAGAGGGTCGTCCCCCATGCTCCGGCTCCGATTATCGAGATCTTGCTCATTTGTCCCCCCATATTTTTGGTTCAGTGCCAGTTATAAGCCTTTTGATATTTGGTATGTGCTTGTAGATCATGAGGATGGCTACGATCAATGTTGCCGCAAAATATGCCATAGGCTTGTTGAAGGTGAACATAAGGACCGCCAGAAGAGTTACCCCGGTGACGGACGCGACAGAAACGTAGCGGGTTACGGCTATGCAGATTATTACATATATTAGAACGACCACGAAAAGGTCCGGCGCTATGCCGAGCAGTATTCCAAGCGCTGTGGCCGCGCCTTTCCCGCCATTGAATTTAAGGAAAATCGAGTACATGTGGCCGACCATTGCCATTACGCCGGCCAATACAATGTAGTATTCCCTTGATAGCAGGGGGGTGGCTGCGGGCAGAAGCGTCTGGGCAAGATATACCGCCGCGGTGCCTTTAAGGAGGTCGAGAGCGAATACGATCAGCGCGGGTACGGCACCAAGCGTCCTATATATGTTAGTGGCGCCGATGTTCCCGCTGCCAACTTTCCGGACGTCAACACCCTTGATTTTTCCCGCTATGAGGCCAAAAGGTATGGATCCGACCAGGTAGCCGATAATTATCGAAAGTACGATTTTTATTGCCATCAGCCCTATTTTACATATAAAAACAGGGTTCTGCAAGGGCGCGAGATGATGATATAATAATGTATATGTTAAGGTATTTTACTGCTGTTTTGATTGTGTTAGCGGTGTCCAGCCGGGCCGAAGCGTATTCACCTTTCAATTATTTCACGGATACGGCACCGCCCGAGATTTCAACAAGCATAATGAACGGCGGAAGCTACGGCGGAAAGATCAATGTCGTGTTCGTTATTACCGATGAATCCACATCGATCAGGAACGTGAAGGTCTTCCTGAATGACACCGATATCACCGGCCAGGTGAGGTTCGCTTCTCACAAGCGGAAGAACAGATTGGAAATAAATACCGAGGAACTTAAGGACGGGAAGCATTACCTGGTGATAACGGCGACTGATAGCTCGATGACGAAGAACAGAACGATCGAAGAAATCATGTTCAATGTGGACAACACGCCGCCTCTGCTCAAGCTCACGTCCGGTGCCGGCGTCTTCAAGCAGGGGAAGACGGCGATACTTTATTTCAATGCTTCGGAGCCCGACCTCGACATCAAGGGGATGTTCCAGGGGAAAGATTTTAAAATATATCCATATGGCAAAAGATACCGCGCCGTCATCGGCTTCAGCATAGACGATCCGGGGAACGACAATTATTTCATGAAGGTCACGGCTGTTGACAAGGCGGGCAATCCGAGCGAATATCATTATAAGGTGTATGTTGGCAAGACGAAATTCGAAACATTGAGCTTCGCGCTCAAGCCGAAGAAGATGCAGCTGCTCATGCCGGAGACGATAAGAGAGGACTGGAAAAAGATAGAAGATATAGTTGTCGAAGAGAACGATGTGAAATATTTCGGCGGGAAGTTCATAAGGCCGGCGGCGGGCCGTATTTCGATGGCTTTCGGATTGAACCAGAATATCAACGGCGACGAGTCGGGTAAACACAGAGGATTGGATTATGCGAATGCGGTTGGCACTCCAGTTATCGCATCGAACGCGGGACTTGTCCGGCTGGCAGAAAGGCTTCCTGCGCACGGCAACACTGTTGTGATAGAACATGGGCAAGGCATCTTCACTTATTACGCGCATTTGAGTTCGATAGTTGTTACCCCGGGGCAGATGGTCGAGAAGGGACAGAAGATCGGCCTTATCGGTTCCACGGGTGTCGCGACGGGACCGCATCTTCATTTTTCCGTGAGCCTCCACAATTTAAGGGTGGATCCACAGCAGTGGCTTGAAGGAGTCGTCGTTGATTAAGGGAAAAATATTTCGGATGATAGACGCGAACCTCAATCGCGCGACCGAAGGCTTAAGGGTCGCGGAAGATATTGTAAGGTTCGTTCTTGATGACGGTCAGATGACCGCGCGATTGAAATCAATAAGGCATGGCATCAGCAAAATATTTCGAAGTATCGAAGTGAAGAGATTTAGGGATGTCAGACGGGACGTCGGAGCACGGAAAACTTCAAGGTCCGAGGCCAAGCGGTCGAATATCCTCGAAGTTTTTATGGCCAATATAAAAAGAGCGGAAGAATCGGTCAGGGTCTTTGAAGAAATTTCGAAACTTTATGATCCGAAGCTCGGGCCGAAATTCAAGAAGCTGAGGTTCGAGCTTTACGAGATCGAGCAGAAAGCCGCATTA
>CAZSXD010000023.1:0-10991 GCA_964611075.1 uncultured bacterium | reverse complement strand
CGAACATCATGCGGCTGCTCGAACTCCCGAAAGAGATACAGATAAGCATAAGGAAGGATCAGATAACGGCCGGACATGCCCGCAGCCTCCTGGCGCTGAGTTCCGACAGCGAAAGGATCTCCTTGTGGAAGGAAATATTGAAGAACGGCCTTTCCGTGAGGGACGTGGAAGAGCTTGCGCGCGGCGGACAAACATCGCGATCCAGGAAAAAGAAACTGATGAAGAACGAGGAGCTCCAGGACCTCACTGAACTGCTGACCACCCATCTCGGGACGAAGGTAAGGATCCATGGCTCGTCCAAAAAGGGAAGGATCGAGATCGATTACTATTCGCAGGAAGACCTTGAGAGGATCATCGAGTCGCTCACCGGGAACATCACGTAACTTTAAAGAACCTCTTCTTCATCTCCACGACCCACACCGGAAGGCTCGATAATGCGAACAGCCATATAAGGTCCGACCCGGACAGCGCCACAGTATTGAATATCTTCTGAAGCTGCGGCACGTATATGACCAGCATTTGGATCAAAACCGTTGAGGCCACCGCAAGGACCAAATAAATATTCGAGAATATCCCGACCTTAAATAAGGATCTGTTCTCAGATTTGCAGTTGAACACATGGAACATCTCAAGCAGCGCAAGCGCCGAGAATGCCATGGTCCTCCCCTTCGCAAGGCTTTCTTCCGCACCGAGGTTGAACAGGAAGAGAGAAACTATGCCCATAAGGACGCCTATGAAAAGCATGGAAGTCACTATGTTCGAATTGATGATGCCCTCCGACTTTTTGCGCGGCGGTCTCTTCATGACATCTTTCTCAATGGGCTCGGCGGAAAGCGCAAGGGCGGGCAGGCCGTCGGTGACAAGGTTGACCCACAATATATGTATGGGAAGCAGAGGGAGCGGCATCCTCAGCAGGATAGCAAAGAACATCGTGCATATCTCGCCGACGTTCGCCGAAAGGAGGTACCAGACGAATTTCCTTATGTTCTCGAATATGCCCCTTCCCTCCTCCACAGCCGCCACGATCGTGGCAAAGTTGTCGTCCACGAGCACCATGTCGGAGGCTTCTTTCGACACATCAGTACCGGTTATGCCCATTGCGATGCCGATATCCGCGCGCTTGAGCGCCGGAGCGTCGTTCACCCCGTCCCCCGTGACCGCCACCACATTGCCTTTTGACTGAAGGTCCTCCACTATCCTGAGTTTTTCCTCGGGTGAGATCCTTGCGTACACTTTTTCGATCCCAAGCTGATCCGCAACGGCCTGGGCAGTAAGTTTATGGTCGCCTGTGATCATTATCGGCTCTATCCCGGCCTCCCTGCATTTGTGGACTGCGTCCTTGACCTCGGGCCTGGGAAGGTCCATCATCCCCACGATCCCGAGGAATATCAGGCCGGATTCGGCCTCCTCAAGCTTATACTCACCCTTGACCTCCTTATAGGCAAAACCCAGCGTTCTCAGTCCCTTGCCGGCAAGCTTTTCATTCTCCTTGAGAAGCCTGTCCCTGTCCGCACCTCTGCATATCTTGAGGAGTTCATCCGGAGCGCCCTTTACATATATAATGGATGCATCCGCTCCGGATCTGTGGATGGTGGTCATCAATTTCCTTTTTGAATCAAAAGGTATCTCCGCGACGCGCGGCAGTTCCTTTTCGAGAAGCGCCCTCGTTATTCCGGCCTTGGCGGCAAGCACCGTCAGGGCCCCCTCCGTCGGGTCGCCGATAACGTCCCACCTGTTCGTTTCCCTGAAATGTTCAAGATGCGAATCGTTGCATAAAGCCGACGCGTAAAGGAGCTGCTCCAGGATTTTATCCGTCCTCGGGTCCATGTCCCTGCCATCGAGGGTGAACTTCCCCGAAGGTTCATAACCTGTGCCTGTGACCTCTATCGTCCGCCCCTCGTAATACATGGTATTGACGGTCATCTTGTTCTGGGTGAGAGTGCCGGTCTTGTCCGAGCAGATGACGGATACGCTGCCGAGCGTTTCCACCGCGGGGAGTTTCCTGATTATGGCCCCCCTCCTGGACATCCTGTACGCGCCGAGTGCAAGCGAGATGGTGGTGACGGCGGGCAATCCTTCGGGAATGGCGGCGACCGCCAGGCTCACGGCCGTAAGGAAGTCGTCAAAAAGATCCCCGCCTTCAAGCACAGCGAGAACGAATACAAGGGCGCATATCGCAAGACACGCGGTCCCCAGCCATTTGCCGAAGACATCCAGTCTTTTTTCAAGGGGTGTTTCCACTTCCACGTCTTCCTGCACCATCTCGGCGATGTGGCCTATCTGCGTAGCCATGCCCGTAGCAACGACGACCGCCGCCCCTCTCCCGTATGTGACCGTTGTCCCCATGAAGACCATGTTGACCATGTCAGCGACCGGGATGTCCTGCCTGTTCAGCCTGTCCGAGGTCTTTTCCACAGGTGTGGATTCGCCTGTCAGGGGCGCTTCGCTTGTCCTGAGGTTCACCGCCTCGATCAGCCTCGCATCGGCGCCCACCACCCCTCCCGTTTCAAGGAAAAGGATGTCTCCCGGCACGAGTTCCTTAACGGATATCTTTCTCAGCTCGCCGTCCCTTTTCACCATCACTTTCGGCACTGTCATTTTCCTGAGAGCTTCTATGGCTTTGCTCGCCCGCTCCTGCTGGAATATCCCGAGAGCCGCATTAAGGAAGATTATCAGCAGTATGACGACGGCATCCTTGATCTCTCCCAGGAAGATCGAGATGACGGTAGCGGCAATAAGGATGAGCACGATGAAATCGGTTATCTGCTCAAATAACATAGCGAGAAGGCCTTTTTTCTTTTTTTCCCTCAGCTCATTGAAACCGTATTGCTTAAGGCGCGCCACCGCTTCGCCTTCGCTCAGGCCTTCAATGTTCGAAGAGGTCTTCGCCAGCGCTTCCCCGGTATCCAGAAAATGCCAATCAAGCATTGATTTGCTCCGTCACGCATTGTATTATAGTTTCACTATGAAAAAAATACTAGCTTTCACTTTCCTGGCGATGTGTTTCGCTTCCCTTTGCTCTGCCGGTGAACTTGATATCGGGACTCACGCATCGTTTTATTCTCCTCCGGAAGGCGGCGGTAATACGCTGATGGTCGGGGTCGACGCGAATTACAGGATGAATGATTATTTCAGCGTCCGGGGATCCGTTGACAATTCGAATTATTCCACGAATGAGCACAAATACTCGCTGACCATGGTCATGGTGAACCTGATAGGACATCTTATGGGAAAATCATCCGTTGATCCGTATGCTGGCGCCGGCATGGGACTTTCTGACAAGAATACCGACGGGTCTTCGGTAACAACAACAGCGCTCAATGCACTGGCAGGCATCGCTGTGAACATACAGGGGCTTACCGCGGGACTTGAGATCAAATACACTATCCCCGACACACGGGACATGAACACAGGTTTTTATTCAGCCGGCGGCAATCTGACGGGCGGGGTTCACTTAACTATCTGACGGATTTGACGGCTCAATATGTATGATCACTTCTCTGACGCCGGGGAATTCTTCTTTTAATCTGCTCTCTATCTGATGAGATAGCTTATGTGACTCATCCGCCCTCATCGAAGGCCGCACATGGACATGGAGGTCCACGCAGATGCTGTCCTCCCTTCCCCTCGACCTGATCTTGTGGCAGCTGTCCACATCTTTGAACTGTGAAATGACTTTCAGCAGTCTCTCCGGCTCTATCATGGCCGCATCCGATAATACCTTTGACGTCTGCAGCAGTACCTCTATCCCCGAATAGCCGATGAAAAGGGCGATGAGCCCTGCGACGACCGTATCAAGCACCGGCATGCCGAACCTTACCGCGAAGAGGGTAGCTATGACGGAGCACGAAACAAGTATATCGCTCCTTGTATGATATGCGTCCGTCACAAGAAAATCGCTTTTGAGCTTTTTGCCTTCGCTATGCTCGTACCTCATCACAAAAATGTTGACCCCTACAGTTATGAACATCACAAGGAAGCTGCCCAGGTTGATGTCCGGGACTACCGGATTCCTGAACCTTTGTACGGCGTCTTTAAGGATGTCAAAAGCTACGATCAGAAGAAGTGCCCCTATGCCCAGAGCGGTGAGAGTTTCATATTTTTCATGGCCGTAGGGATGGGTCCTGTCGACCGGCCTCCCCGCGATATAAAAACCCACCAGACCAGCGATGTTGTTCGTTCCGTCAGCGAAAGAGTGGAACCCATCCGCCGTCATGCTGGCGCTCCTTGTCAGAATGCCGTACGTGAGCTTGGCGGCCGCCACGAGCCAGTTCAGCACCAGCGTATATATCAGCACTTTTCTTGCCCGTCCGTAATCCATGCTACACCTTCCTGAGCTCTTCGACGGCTTCTTCGCAGGACCTGCCTTCGCGGGCAGCCTTGATCAGAGCCAGATAAAGGCCCTTCTCCTTTTCGCTCTTTCCGGACAACGATTTCTCTATCTCGGCCAGGAAATAAAGCTTCTCATCGGAGTTCATTCTGTTGAAAGCCTCAAAAAACGTTCTTATATTATCCTCGATTTTTGGCGTTTCCGCCATAAAAACCACCTTTTAAATATTTTAGCATACAATAGCCCGCATTTACAGCGTCATTTGACAGCCGTGATATAATAAGACCAACTTATGGTAAAAATATTCGCTTTCCCCGGTATTTTCTACAATAGAAGATCCATAACTAACCTCTCAAAGGTCATGACGCCGCCTTACGACGTGATCTCAAAGGAAGCCCAGGAACGTTTCTATGCCATGCATCCTTATAATTGCATCAGGCTCATCCTGGGAAAGGAGTTCCCGGGCGACAATGAACACAATAACAAATACAGCCGTGCGAACGCGTTCTTCAATGCCTGGCTCAAGAACGGCCTGCTCATGCGGGACAATGAGGAGTCAATTTACGCATATGAACTGAGGTTCAGGTTCAAGGGCAAAAAGTTCGTAAGGCTCGGCTTCATCTCCCTTTTTAAGCTCGAAGAGCTTGAGGCAGGGCGCGTTTACCCTCACGAGAACACGCTCCTCAAGCCAAAACAGGACAGGCTCGACCTGCTTAAGGCGACCGCCACCAACTTTGAATCGATATTCTCGCTCTACATAGACAAGGATGACAGGATATCGAAGCTGATCAAGAAGAACATAAAAAGAAAGCCTTTGATCGAGGCCAAGGACGGCAACGGCTTCCTGAGCCGCATATGGCACATCCCCTCCAGGACGGCCGTCAACAGGATAATAAAGGAGATGTCCAGCAAGCAGGTCTACATCGCCGACGGCCATCACCGCTACGAAGCTTCCCTCAAATACAGGAACGAAATGCGCATGCGCTCGCAGAAGTCGACCGGGGATGAACCTTACAATTTCATCATGATGTATTTCACGAACGTTTATGATAAAGGGCTCCTCGTCCTGCCAATCCACAGGCTTATCCAGAACCTCAGTCTGAAGGAAAAGATCCATTTTGAGAACAGGCTGGTCGATTATTTCGACATGGAAGAACTGCCTTTCAGCAAAAGGACCGAACCGCTGGTGAGAAAGCGTCTGCTCAGGCGGCTCGCTGATGCGAAAGAAGGCGAACATTTCCTGGGAATGTACGCTCGCGGCGACAACAAATACTTTCTCCTTAAATTGAAGAGCGAGAAGATCATCGATAAATACATCACCGGCGACAAGCCCAAGGAATGGAAGAAACTTGATGTTACGATCCTTCACTCCATCATCATAAGGGACATCCTCGGCATAACGGACAATGACATAGCGGGCGAGAACGCACTAAAGTTCGTCCACGACGACAATGCGGCTTTTGACATGGTGAAAGAGGGCAAGTTCCAGCTCGCGTTCCTTCTTAACCCGACGAAGGTGGAGCAGATAGTGGCGGTCGCCGACAAGTACGAGAAGATGCCCCAGAAATCGACATTCTTCTATCCCAAGCTGCTTTCCGGACTGCTGATGTACAAGATGCCGAACCCGGAGAAGTTCTCCTTCTGACCTCACCCCTGACCCCTCTCCTATAAATAGGAGAGGGGGAATCAAGATAAGCTTTATCAAACCGCAAAGTCTGGGGTGAGGTTAAAATGCGTGGCCTATGTTAAGGTCCACCTCAAGCAGTTTTCCGCCGTCCGCGATAGTGTTGATGACGACTTTCGGAGTGAATATGAACTCTTCTATGAAAAAGTTCGGCGCGAACGCGATATAACTGGCGGTGCCGTGCGTATCCTCATCAATGGTGAATCCCTCGCCGGAAAAGCTGTCCACGTAATCGATGATCTTTGAAATATAGAACGACGCGGTCCCGAAGGAAAATGTCAGGTATATCATTTCGTTCACGTCGTATTTCGCCGTCAGGCCGTATTTCAATATGTTGAGGTTCTGGTCGAAGTTCGTGTTCGTGACCTGCTGCTCCACTTCCAGCCCCACCTTGAACATTTCCAGGGGGAAATAGACATCCGCCCCGATGGCCACGCCCATCCCCGGACCGTTCACAAGCCCCAGATGGAAAGTGGCATCATACGGGATATTATCGCCGGAAAAGGTGACGGCGGAGGCAAACCCCGAAGTCATCAAGATCGCCGCAATGATCAAAACCCAGATCTTCATCTTCACAGTGTTCTCCCTGTCAGTTTCTGGTAAGCCTCGAGATACTTCTGCCTTGTTTTTATTATAACATCTTCCGTCAATGGGGGGGCGGGAGGGTTCTTGTCCCACTTGATCGCCAGCAGGTAATCGCGAACGAACTGCTTATCATAGCTCTTCTGCGGGCCGCCTTCTTTGTATGAATCTTTCGGCCAGAATCTCGATGAGTCGGGAGTGAGAATTTCGTCGATCAGGATGATTCTGCCGTCAATCTCGCCAAATTCGAACTTCGTATCCGCGATTATGATGCCTTTCGATTCGGCGTGTTTGCACGCGGCTTTATAAACCTCGAGAGTCTTCGATTTGAGGATATCCGCCGTTTTATCTCCGACAACTTTTCTCATCTCCGCTTCCGTGATATTGATGTCATGTCCTGTGGAAGCTTTTGTCGACGGCGTGAATATCGGTTCCGGCAATCTCGAAGATTCTTTCAGCCCCCCGGGAAGCTTGATCCCTGAAACAGAGCCCTTCTCCTGATATTCAACCCATGCCGAGCCGGATAAATAGCCTCTGATGACACATTCGATCTCTATTAGTCTTGCTTTCCTCCCGATGACCGATCTCCCTTCAAGAATGTCGGCGAACTTCTGGAGGTCTTTCGGATATTTTTTAATGTCAGCCGTGACCACGTGGTTATCGATGATGTTCTTTGTGTATTCGAACCAGAAGAGCGAAAGAAGATTGAGTATCTTTCCCTTGTCCGGTATCGGGTTTGGCAGAACGGAGTCGAAAGCCGATATGCGGTCGGTGGCAACTATCAAAAGCTTGTCACCGAGGTCAAAGACGTCGCGCACTTTGCCGCGTTTGAAAAGCTTGATGCCTGGAAGGTCGGCCTGTATCAAGGGTTTACCCATAACAATCAGTAATGCTATAAGATTTATTCTTTTATTTCAAGGATATATTATTTAGCGATCGCGAAATCGGACAATTTTACATCAACCTTTTGGTTATTCGCCATAACATTCACTTTAACCGGCCATTCCTTGGTTTCTTTATCTTGCGGTATCAGGATATTTGCGATCTTCTGCTCCTTATCATCCGCAACATTAATGAGAGTATGATCAAGGTTTTTGCTATTCTTAATGTTATTGCCATTCTTATCGATGAACACTATCTTAAAAGGACCGCTGCCTGAATATTTGAATAAAAAGTGCCCTTTTAGAGGTGTCGTGCCTTCAAAAAGGATCATCCCGTCATCCCATGTTCGCCCGCTGAATGTCACTTCGCTATCGCTCAGCTTTCTTCCTGACCCGCTGAAACAATTGCCGACAAGACCGCTTAAAGGATTTCCCGTTACCGCATCCGCTTTTTTTACTGGAGCTAGTTCTTCTGCCTTTGCGGCCGGTTTTGTTTCTGCTTGCGGCTGAAGCTGCGGGATCTCCTCGATCTGTTTCTCAGCTTGTGGAGCCGGCTTAGGCTCCTCAACTTGCGGGATTGGCGTCGGAGTCAAAACGATCTCCTCCCTTTCGGACTGTTTTGAACCGGCATGCTTCGTCAAATTGTGCCACCATTTCGTTAAGCCTGATTCGGAGGGAGCTGCCTTCACTTCTTCTTTTGCATTAGCGGCAGAAGGCTTTTTGCGGCTGCTCACGAATTCCTCGACAAGCGTTATATTTTTAAGCGTAAAGTTGATCGGTCCGTTCTCCGAAGTGCCGATGGCTATCACCTGCAATTTTGAAGCACCGGTTTCCTTGTTAAATGCAGGCCCCTTCGGCTGATAACCGATCTCTTCATTGAAGTTTTCAAATGGGATGTATTTGTTCTCAGCCGAAACTGCGGCCGTTTCATTTGTGTATTTCTTTTGGTCTTTGCCACCGGAAAGTTCAACCTTTATCTTGCCGGCTTTGCCATCTGCACTAATGAATATTCCGGTGTAGGGAGAAATAGCCGGCAGATTTGTACCCGAACCGCCCAGATACCATGAAACTGCATTACCGTTGCAATTAATCAAGCCTTCCGGCATCCTTTTGCACCCATCAAATACCCAGTAGGAATTGGAACTCAGATCCAGCGCTTTACCCTTGATATTCTCAACAGAAAATCCGGCCGCAGTAATGTCATCTGCAGTAAAATCTTCTTTCTCCACCTCAGGCAGGCCGTTCTTCACACGCCACACCTTGTACACGCCGAAAAAGTCCTCGACCATTCCGTCCGCCATTGCGGCGCCGGCTGCGCCCCACCAGTCGGAGAAGTAATTTTCGTTCTCCACCCTCCCGAATATCTTGAACGTTCCTATTTCCGGCTGATAGGCATCTTTCAACTTTCCGATCATCGCCCGCGTCATATTTTCATCACCTCCGGCATAGAAATAGCCGAGGTATATGCCGTTGCCGAAGGGCGATTCCTTGTCCAGGTTCTGGGAAACCATCGTGGGATCGTTCTTTGTTCCGTCCATGCCAAATCCCATCTGTATGAATTTGTTGTCTGTGAACTCTTTGACATAGAAGGCATGCGGTCCGAAATCCTTCGCCGTGCCGGTGCTGTCAGAAAGGAATCTTTTCGCTACGGAGTTCCTGTTGTAGAGATAATAAGCGCCCTTCATCCAGGGCGTTCTGCCCTCCCAGCCCTGCATCCAGTCGATGGCATCGAACCACGGCATGTCGGCGTACTGGAAGCCGTCGTAAGTGAACCAGTTCTGCGGCACATGCACGCTTCCGACGACTTTTGTGCCGTCGCCTTTATGAAGCGTCGCGTTCGCCGCATTTATGGTATCTTTCATGCCGGTGAATTTGAGTTCCTGCCAGATCTCCCTCCCGGCGGGATCGAGCTCGGAGCATATGTCGCAAACAGCCTCAAAGAAATACGAGGGGTTCATGCCGTTGCACTTGTAATATTCATCGCCGCCGACGAGGTGCCATTCTCCGCCGATCTTCACGGCGTATTTTTCCCTCGCGTCCTTGGTCATCTCCTGAGCCGAAGAATAATAGCCGTATTTCTCAGAATCCTCCGGCCATAATATGGCAGCTATCCTCAGAGCAGCGATTATGAAAAGGTCCGCGTCGGGGGCGCTGTCAAGTCCGTCCACCCATACGCCGTCGGACTTTCTCGGCGCGGATGAAACGGAATGTATTATTCCGCCCCTGCCTTCCGCAACGTCATCCAGCCATCTCCAGGCGGGGAGGCTGTTTTTTTTAGTCCCGGGCATCGGGACCCAATTTGTTTTGATTTCGCCTGGCTTTTTGATCCCTTTCTGGATGAGATAAGTTCTGAGCCATTTTTCAGTGTCATACACTTGCGGGACGTTCTTCCTGACCATGTTCGAATTGGTCCACTGCCAGACCTTTGCGAATAAAGGCCTTATTTTTTCCTCAAGAGCGGAATTCCCGGTCTTTCTGGCCCTTGCGGCAATGAGGTCCGCCATAATGAGCTTATATCCGACCGTTTCGGACACGGTCTGATGTTCGGACGTGTTTTTGTCGCCATCAAGGTCTTTGTCATCCTTATCGCCATAAGGGCGCCCGTCGGGAGACATCATGACCTGGTTCTGGTGCTCGAATACCCCAAGCACCATCGATTCAAGCAATTTCAATTCATCATCGGTAAGTTTGACCGGGGGCGGGTTCTTCTTTGAATATTTAACAAGGTCCTGGCTTGATACACCTGATACTTTTGACATGGTTTCCCTCCTTGCATTGATACGGCGTATTTTATGCCGTGTTCTTTCCTGATATTTATCTGCAAATGGAAGGGAAAATTTCACAATTTTTGAAAATATTTGGGAGGGTTTCAGCGCAAGCGCGGTGAGCCAGAAAATCTGATCGGGGCGGCGGGATTAAACTTTCTCCCACCCCAAAGCGAAAGATTTGTGTTTTACCTTAGGCCTTTATCGGGGCGGCGGGATTTGAACCCACGACCTCCACTACCCCAAAGTGGCGCCTTAGACCAAGCTGGGCCACGCCCCGATAAAGGCAACTATATAATGCGACAGCAAACACAAATCTTGAGACGGCGCCTTAGACCAAGGTGCCTGTCCGCCGAAGCCTTGGCGAAGGCGGAGGCCACGCCCCGATCAGGTACGAAAATATTTACGAGTGGCTGAAAAAGCCTTCTCGGCCTTTCCGCTGAATATTCTAACAATATCGCTTCGATGTGTAAATAAACCGACAAGAAAATACAATACGCCGAATATCACATATGTCCGTGAAAGCCCGAAGGCTATCATCAGGAACGGTATGTAGAACATGCAAAGCAGGGACGCCAGGATGAAATAATCGGTCAAGGCCACAAAAATGACCCACATCGCGATCAGTATCCACGTAAGGATCGAATGTATGCCGAATATCGCTCCCGTGGTCGTTGCGACCCCCTTCCCGCCTTTGAAGCCGACGAAGACCGGAAAATCATGGCCGATCACCGCCGCAAGCCCGCAGA
>CAZSXD010000022.1:0-11266 GCA_964611075.1 uncultured bacterium | reverse complement strand
CTCTGAAACGGAAGATATCCCCTCTACCATGTTGATGTCGCCGAATTTCGTGTTATCAGGGTGGTGGTCGACATTGATCAGAGTTTTGACTATCGACCGCACATCAATGTCCCCGTCTATCCTGTCGATGTCGCCGCAGTCCACCGCTATGCCCAGATCGTAGTCCGCATCTGAGGGCAGCGAATGTTTGACTCTAGAAGTTTCCGGCAGGAACTTGTACATCTCGGGGACCTCGCCGCTGAGGAACATGTCCGCCTTCTTCCTGATCGACTTCAGCGCAAGGCAAATCGCTATCATTGAACCGATAGCATCGCCGTCCGGATCACGATGAGTGAATAATATGATCGACTTAGCTTTTTTTAAGGCGTTTATTACTTTTTGCATGTTTTTCGCTTTCAAGCTTGTGCATGATCTCGAAAACCTTCGCTGCTTTCTCGATGGACCTGTCCTGCTTGAAGTGGACCTCCGGGACTTCGCGCAGCTGCAGCCTCTTGCCCAGCTCGCTTCTTACGAATTTTCTCGCGTGTTCCAGCGCTTCCATGGTAAGCTTCTGCTCTTCTTCACTGCCGAGAACGCTTACATGGATATTGGCGTTCAGCAGGTCGGGACCGATATCTACCATCGTAATGGATGTGAACCCGATCCGCGGATCGTTCAGCCTTCTCGTGATGATGTCGCTCACCTCGGCCTTGATAAGCCCGGCCACCCTGTCCGCTCTTGACATCAGATCTTCCTTAAGACCGTTTTTATCTCAAAGCACTCTATTTCGTCGTTCTCTTTGAAGTCGTTGTATCCCTGTATGGCGATCCCGCATTCAAATCCGGTGGCGACTTCCTTCGCGTCCTCCTTGAAGCGTTTGAGCGATTCAAGCTTGCCTTCATAGATCTTCTTGCCTTCTCTCATGATCCGGATCGTGGCTCCCCTCACCATCTTGCCGTCCTTCACCTGACATCCCGCTATCGTCCCGAGCTTGGAATACCGGAAGGTCTGCTTGACCAGCGCGTGGCCCAGCACGACCTCCTGTTTTATGGGCTCGAGCAGCCCCTGCATGGCCAGCTTGATGTCGTCCTGTATCTGGTAGATGATGTTGTAGATCTTTGTGTCAACGCCCGCGTCCTCGGCTTTTGACCCCGCATTCCCCTCGTAGCTCACGTTAAAGCCGATGATTATCGCCTTTGAGGCGAGCGCGAGCATGATATCGCTTTCGGAGATGTTACCCGCCCCGCTGTGTATGATGTTCACCCTTACGTCCTGCGATGAAAGGCCGATAAGCATGCCTTTGATCGCCTCAAGCGACCCTTGCACGTCAGCCTTGAGGATGATGTTCAGGTCTTTCCTGAGGCCTTCCTTCATAGAGCGCGAGAAATCCTCAAGGGAGATCACCTTTCCCTTCTGGAGGCGGACGGAATCAAGCTCCGTCTTCTTCTTTTCGGCCAGCTTCCTTGCCGTCTGCTCGTCGTGTGCCACACGGAAGACCTCGCCCGGGACCGGGACCTCCTCAAATCCGAGCACCTCGACCGGCGTTGAGGGAGTGGCTTTCTCGATGCGGTCGCCCTTGTCATTGATAAGCGCCCTCACTTTTCCGCGGACCGCTCCTGCGTAAAAATTGTCGCCGACCTTCAGGGTGCCGTTCCCGATAAGCACCGTAGCCACGGGGCCCCTGCCTTTGTCGAGCTTCGCCTCTATGACTATTCCCGACGCCTGCCTGACAGGGTTCGCCTTCAATTCCAGTATCTCCGCCGTGAGGAGTATCATCTCAAGGAGCTCATCAATGCCCTTGCCCTGCTTTGCGGACACAGGCACGGTGACAGTCTTGCCTCCCCATTCTTCGGGAGTGAGCTCGTGCGTCATAAGCTGTTTCTTGACCCTGTCCGGATTGGCCTCGGGCTTGTCGATCTTGTTCAGCGCCACGATTATGGGCACGCCCGCCGCTTTTGCGTGGTCTATGGCCTCGATGGTCTGCGGCATGACGCCGTCGTCGGCAGCCACCACCAGCACCGCGATGTCCGTGACCTTCGCTCCCCTTGACCTCAATGCGGTGAACGCCTCATGGCCGGGAGTGTCGAGGAAGGTCACTTTCTTCCCCTTGACCACCACCTGGTATGCGCCGATGTGCTGGGTTATCCCGCCGGCTTCGGTATCCATGACATTGGTCTTGCGGATGGCGTCAAGCAGCTTCGTCTTTCCATGGTCCACGTGGCCCATGACCACTACTATTGGAGGCCTCGGCACCAGATGCCCTCCGTCATCCTTGTGGAGCGAAGAAGCCATTGCCTCTTCCTGTTTCTCCTCCGCAACGACAATGGTATTGTAGGCCTTCGCGACCTCGTTCGCGATGTTCACGTCTATCCTCTGGTTTATCGTGGCAAGTATGCCGAGCTTCATCAGCGCCTTGATTATGTCGCTCACCTTCACCGCCAGCCCTTCAGCGAGGTCCTTCACCGTAACGTCGCCTTTTATCCTGATCGTCTTCTTGGGGACTTCCACGGGAGGAGTGATGACCTGTTCCTTCGGGGCTTGCTGCTTCCTGGACCTCTCAAGATACTTCTTCACCGTTGCGACATTGTCGTCCGTCAGGATGCTCGCGGCGGACCTCGCGGACACGCCCGCTTCCTTCAGGGCCTGCATCAGGTCCTTGGGCTCCATTTTCATTTCCTGGGCGAACTGCGCGACCTTTACGCCGCTCCTTCTTTTTGCGGCCCAGTTAGTCCGTTTTTTCTGCATCTTCCTTCTTCACTTCCCCCGTCACTTCGGACGGGGCAGGCTTTGCTTCTTCCTCCGTCACTTCGGACGGAGCGGGCTTTTCCTCTTCTTTCTTGGGGTGGTCGCTGGCTATATCTATCTTCCAGCCGGTGAGCTTGGCCGCGAGCCTCGCGTTCTGCCCTTCCTTGCCTATCGCCAGCGAAAGCTGGTCGTCCGGCACGGTGACATGCGCTATCTGGGTGTCCTTGTCCGTGTCTATCTTCGTTGTTTTCGCCGGTGCCAGAGCGTTGGCGATCAGCACTTTCGGGTCGTCGTTCCATTCTATGACGTCTATCCTCTCGTTGTTTATCTCCTTCACTATGTTCTGTATCCTGCCGCCCATGTGGCCTATGCATGTGCCGACCGCCCCCACGTTCTTATCGTGCGAGAACACCGCGACCTTCGCGCGCCTCCCGGGCTCGCGGGCTATCGCCTTTACCTCGATTATGCCCTGGAACACCTCCGGCACCTCAAGCTCGAACATCTTTTTCAGGAAAAGAGGATTGGTCCGCGAAATGTTCACCACCGGACCTTTCGGAGTTTTCTTTATCTCCACGACCAGGACCTTTATCCTGTCCTTCGGCCGGTAGCTCTCCCCGGGGATCGATTCCGAGAAAGGCAGCAGCGACTCCACCTTGCCCAGGTTGATCAGGTACCCGCTTATCTCTCTTCTCTGCACGATCCCGCCGATTATCTCCCCCTGCTTCTTTATGTACTCCTCGAAAGCGCCTTCCTTTTCGGCCTCCCTTATCCTCTGGATGATGACCTGTTTCGCGGTCTGGGCGGCAAGGCGGCCGAAATCCGACGGGGTGACATCGATCTTCACGATGTCTCCGACCTTTACGTCCTTATTGATCTTGTGGGCGTCCTTTTTGCTTATCTCCATGAGCGGATCCTTCACCTTCATAACGACGGTCTTGAGCGCCATGATGGCGAAAGTGCCGTCCTCGTCGATCAACGCTTCCAGGTTCTCAGCGTGTGCGAGCTTCTTCTTGGATGCGGAAAGGAGGGCGGCGGCAACGGCTTCGCGCAGGACGGTCTTATCGACGTTCCTTTCCTTCTGGATCTCTTCCAGGACCCTGTTGAATCCTTCGATTTTGATCATAAAAATACCCCCTGAAATACCTAAAAATGAACTTTCGATACTCTAAAAAAACAAAAGAGTGGCGTTCTTCCACTCTCAACATGTACGATCTCAAAGTCCCTCGCAACGGCTCAATATAGCACAAGTCCAATTTTTACGCAAGCTTGGGGTGAGGATATAAAAAGGCCCCGGAATATCTCCCAGGGCCTTTCACTTCTCACACCTCTAGCTCTTCTGATTTACATCATATCCCCGTAGCCGCCGCCCATTCCGCCTCCGTGCATTGCGGGCATTTCCTTTTTCTCTTCCGGTTTCTCCGCGACGAGTGCTTCCGTCGTAAGGAGCATCGCCGCTATCGAGGCCGCGTTCTGGAGCGCCGACCTTGTGACCTTGACCGGATCAACTATCCCAGCCTTGAACATGTCGGTGTACTTGAGCGCCTGGGCGTCGAATCCTATGCCGAACTTCTCTTTCTTCACCTGCTCCACGACCACCGAACCCTCCCAGCCTGAGTTCGATGCGATCTGCCTGAGAGGCTCTTCCATGGATTTCCGGACTATCTGCGCTCCAACCTTTTCGTCGCTGGAAAGCTTTTCCTCGGCCTTTTCCATGGCGCCCGTTATGTGGACGAGAGTGCTTCCGCCGCCCGGGATTATGCCTTCCTCGATGGCCGCCCTCGTTGCCGAAAGAGCATCCTCTATCCTGTGCTTCTTCTCCTTGAGCTCGGTCTCCGTTGCGGCCCCCGCTTTTATGACGCCCACCCCTCCGGAGAGCTTCGCGAGCCTCTCCTGAAGCTTCTCCTTGTCATAGGACGAATCGGAGGTGTCGATCTCTTTCTTTATCTGGGCGATCCTTGACTTGAGCGCTTCCTTTGTGCCGCCCCCTTCTATTATCGTGGTCTTTTCCTTCTCGATTATGACCTTCTTGGCCTTGCCGAAGAAGCTCTCCTCTATGTTCTCAAGGCTCGATCCCTTTTCTTCCGCTATGACCTCGCCGCCCGTTATGATGGCGATGTCATCGAGCATGGCCTTCCTTCTGTCGCCGAAGCCGGGAGCTTTCACCGCAACGCAGTTCAATGTCCCCCTGAGCTTGTTGACGACGATGGTGGCCAGCGCTTCGCCTTCGATCTCATCCGCTATGATGAGGAGCGGCTTGTTCAGTTGGACCACTTTTTCAAGCGTGGGAAGAAGGTCCTTTACCGCGCTTATCTTCTTGTCGGTGAGGAGGACGTAGCAGTCCTCAAGGACGGCCTCCATCCGTTCACGGTCGGTTATCATGTAAGGCGAGGCATATCCTTTGTCGAACTGCATGCCTTCCACGACCTCCAGGGTCGTCTCAATGCCCTTTGACTCCTCGACGGTGATGACCCCGTCCTTCCCTACCTTTTCCATGGCGTCCGCGATGTACTTCCCTATCTCCGGATCGTTGTTCGCGGAGATCGTGGCGACATCGGCGATGTCTTCCTTGCTTTCTATCGGCTTGCTGAGCTTTTTCAGCTCCTCCACCGCGACCTTAGTGGCCTTCTCTATGCCCCTCTTGAGCGCCATTGCGTTGGCGCCGGAGACCACGTTCTTGAGCCCTTCCTTGAATATCGCGTAGCCGAGGACGGTGGCAGTTGTCGTCCCGTCACCCGCCACGTCATTTGTCTTTGACGCGACCTCCTTCAAGAGCTGGGCCCCCATGTTCTCGAACGGATCTTCAAGGTCTATCTCCTTCGCAATGGTCACGCCGTCGTTCGTTATCGTCGGCGAGCCCCACTTTTTCTCGAGCACAACGTTCTTTCCTCTCGGGCCGAGCGTCGCTCTGACGGCATTGGCCACCTTTGACACGCCTCTTTCAAGCGCTCTCCATGCTTCATCATTGAACAACATCTGCTTAGCTGACATTTTAACTTTCCTCCTTTACCCCGTCGAAGGCGGGGCTGTTATGATTTGATCGCGAGGATATCTCTCTCGCTCAATATGACAAATTCTTCGTTGTCGATCTTAACTTCCGTCCCACCGTACTTGGTGTAAATGACCTTGTCCCCTTCTTTCACTTCAAGCGGAAATTTTTGCCCGAAGCTTATCTCGCCCGAGCCCACCGCTCTCACTGTCCCTTCCACCGATTTTTCTTTCGCCGTATCCGGGATAACGATACCCGATCTCGTTTTCTCTTCCGCTGGGTCCGGTTTCACTATTACCTTGTCCCTTAATGGTGTCAGTTTCTTTGCCAAACAGATCCCTCCTTTAGCACTCTAATTACACGAGTGCTAATTATACGGATGCCTCCGAAAGTTGTCAAGGGTATTTTTTGTGTTATACTTCGGCCATGTTGATAGGCATCGATTTCGGAGGGACGAAGATACTGACAGGCCTTGCGGACGATAAAGGCAGGCTCATCGCGGCTGTCAGACTTGACACTGAGCCCCGCAAAGGCAGAAAGAAGGTCATCGCAAAGCTCATCAGTTCGGTCAGGCTTGTGCTTGAAAAAGCGAAAGTGCCGGTGTCCAGGGTCAAGAGGATCGGCGTCGGCGCGCCGGGGCCTGTCATAGATCAGAGCATTATATCGTCCCCTCCCAACCTCCCCGGCTGGAGAAAGGTCAACCTGAAGGCGATACTGCAAAAGGTGTTCAAGAAGCCGGTCGTGATCGAGAACGACGCGAACGCGGCGGCGCTTGCAGAATACCGCTTCGGCGCAGGAAAAGGGTCGAAAAATATGGCCTATATGACCGTGAGCACAGGCATAGGCGGAGGTTTGATACTTGAAGGAAAGCTTTACAGGGGCTCAACAGGCACCGCGGGAGAGGTCGGGCACATGGTCATAGATCCGAAAGGGCCGAAATGCGGGTGCGGGAATTACGGATGCCTCGAAGCTCTATCCTCAGGCCCTGCCATAGCCAGGGCTGCCGGACAGAAAGACGCTTTCAAAGCCGAGCTTGCGGCCAGGCGCGGCAATAAAAGGGCCAAAAAGGCCGTCTATGAGGCGGCAAAGAACATCGGCAGGGGCATTGCGAACCTGAACAATCTCCTCAACCTCGATCTTGTCGTGATAGGCGGCGGGATTTCGAACATGAAAGAGCTGATATTCAAGCCGGCCAGGTACTGGGCAAAGGAATTCTCCATGTACGAACCCGGCAAACACTTGAAAATCGTCCCCGCGAAGCTTAAAAATCAGGTGGGCGTCATGGGTGCAATTGCCGTTGCAATGGGCAGGTGACGAATAGGGTTATGATAGTAATAATAGACTATGGGTCGGGCAACCTGAGGAGCGTTGAGAAGGCTCTTAAGGCTTTGGGCCATCAGGCAATCGTCACCCGGGATAAAAGCACCATAAAAGGCGCAAAAGGTCTTATTCTGCCCGGTGTGGGCGCCTTTGATCCGGCTATAGGCGAACTAAGGGATTCAAACCTTGAAGGCACGATAATCGAGGAGATCGCCCTGGGGAAGCCTTTCCTCGGCATCTGCCTGGGATTGCAGCTTCTTTTCAATGAAAGCGAAGAAGGGACCCTGAAAGGCTTCGGATTGCTGTCGGGCAAGGTCAAAAAGTTCGATTTCAAGGGGCATCCCCTTGAACGGCGCCTGAAAGTTCCCCAGATGGGCTGGAATTCGATAGTTATAAAGAAACAAGCCCCTCTATATAATGGTATAGAGAACGGTTCGATGCTGTACTTTGTGCACTCATATTATGCGGTGCCGGATGACGCCTCGATCGTCGCTTCAACGACCGAATACGGGACCGATTTCTGCTCGTCCGTGTCGAAAGACAATATTTTCGGGGTCCAGTTCCACATCGAGAAGAGCGGGGATACGGGGCTTAAGGTCCTGGATAATTTCGCGAGGCTGTGCAAATGACCTCACCCCCATCCCCTCTCCTATTTATAGGAGAGGGGTGTCGAGCGTAAGCGAGACGGGGTGAGGTGAGGAGAAAGGATTGAAAATGTTCTATGTAATTCCTGCTGTCGATATTCTGGGCGGCAAATGCGTCAGGCTCCTGCAGGGGAAATTCGACGCTGAGACCGTTTACGACGCATCCCCTATCGAGGCGGCCCAGCGCTGGGTATCGAACGGCGCCAAATGGGCGCACCTTGTTGACCTCGACGGCGCGAAAACGGGCATCCAGGAGAACCTGGAGATCATCAGGGAAATAATCGAGGAATTCGACATCAACTTCGAGGTCAGCGGAGGCGTGCGCTCAATGGAAGTGGCCGATTTCCTTTTCAATGTGGGCGCAAAAAGGGTCATCGTCGGGACCAGGAGCGTCATCGACAAGGCTTTTGTAAAAGACCTTGTCGGAAAATACGGCGAGCGAATAGCAGTGGGGGTTGATGCAACGGGCGGCCGCGTCGCTACGGACGGCTGGACAAGGGTGACCAATATCGAAGCGGCCGCTTTTGTCAGGGAACTCGAAAGCCTGGGCGTAAAGAGGATCATATACACCGACACTTCGCGGGACGGAGCGCTCAAAGGTCCGAATTTCGACTCGATCAAGGCGATAGCATCCTCGACCTCGATACCGGTGATCGCATCCGGCGGGGTTTCGTCCCTTGATGACATAAGGAAATTGAAGGCGATAAAGAACATCGAAGCCTGCATCGTCGGGAAAGCGCTGTACGAGGGAAAATTCTCTCTTGCCGACGCGTTGAAATTATAGTATATTTTCCGCTTAATCATGGTAAAACAGGAAGCCCCCACAAAACACGCCGAGCTCCTTAAATGGGTACGGAAATGCGCGGCGCTCTGCCATCCGGACCGCATAGTCTGGATAGACGGAAGTGAAGAGCAAAAGCGCAAGCTCACGAAAGAGGCCGTTGCGACCAGCGAGGTCACGGAACTGAACCAGGATAAATTCCCCGGATGCCTTTACCACAGGACCGCTTTGAACGATGTTGCCAGGACGGAACACCTCACATTCGTCTGCACGAAGAAACAGAAGGACGCCGGACCGAACAACAATTGGATGCTGCCGAAAGAGGCGTACGCAAAAGCTTCCCAGTATTTCCGCGGTTCCATGAAGGGGCGCACGATGTACGTCATATCCTTTTCCATGGGCCCGGTAGGCTCCCCTTTCAGCAAGATCGGTGTTGAGCTCACGGACAGCATCTATGTGGTCCTGAACATGCTGATAATGACAAGGGCCGGGAAAGCGGTGCTTGAAAAGCTGGGTACCCGCGGTGAATTCACAAAATGCCTCCATTCAAAGGCCGAACTTGATGTTAATAAGAGGCTCATACTTCACTTCCCGGAAGACAACACGATCTGGAGCGTCAATTCCGGATATGGCGGCAACGTGCTCCTTGGCAAGAAGTGCATGGCACTGCGCATAGCCAGCTGCCAGGCAAAAGAAGAGAACTGGATGGCCGAGCATATGCTGATAATGGGCGTCGAGGACCCGAGCGGCTATATAGGTTACGTCGCCGCCGCCTTCCCCTCCGCATGCGGCAAGACGAACCTGGCCATGCTGATCCCGCCGGAAGGCTTGAAGATCAAGGGTTACCGCATATGGACCGTGGGCGATGATATAGCCTGGATGAGGGTAGACACGGACGGCTCCCTGTGGGCGGTAAATCCCGAAACCGGCTTCTTCGGCGTGGCACCGGGAACGAATTCCAAGACGAACCCGAACGCCGTAGCCACGATCCAAAAGAATACTATATTCACTAATGTTCTTCTCAAAAAGGATAAGACTGTCTGGTGGGAAGGCGCCGACGGCTCCGCCCCCGCCGAAGGAACGGACTGGACAGGCAAGCCATGGAAGCCCGGAAGGGTGGATGAAGGAGGCAATCCGATAAGGGGCGCCCATCCGAACTCACGCTTCACCGCGCCTCTTTCACAATGCCCTTCCATCACGAACAGGCTGGAGCATCATCACGGCGTGCCCATATCCGCCATCATTTTCGGCGGAAGGCGCGCCACCACTGCCCCGCTCGTGTACGAAACGTTCACCTGGCAGCACGGGGTATTCGTGGGCGCCACAATGGCATCCGAGCGCACCGCCGCGCAATTCGGCAAGCTTGGCGAGGTAAGGCGCGACCCTATGGCGATGCTGCCCTTCTGCGGCTACAACATGGCCGATTATTTCCGGCACTGGCTAAAGATGGGCAAGCTCATGACCAGGGTGCCGAAGATATTCCACGTGAACTGGTTCAAGACCGACAACAGGGGTAATTTCCTCTGGCCCGGCTTCAGCGAGAACCTGAGGATACTGGAGTGGATACTGAACAGGTGCAGGCACAAGGTGGACGTCGTAAGGACCCCGATCGGCTATATCCCGAACATGAAGGACATAGACATGGCGGGGCTCAAGCTGCCGGCGGGGACGATGAAGAAGCTTTTTGAGCTGAACAAAGACGAATGGCTCGACGAGCTCGAGGGCCAGAAGAGATTCTTTGAATTGTTCGGAAAGTCGATCCCGATGGAACTCGTAAAAGAGCACAAAGAGCTGGAGAAGAGGATAAGAAAAGAGCTCAAGTAATGCCCACCAGGCTTTTTCTCCTCAGACACGGAGAGACCCAGGCAAATATCGAGCAGAGATATCAGGGACAGGGCGAGTCCCACCTTAGCGAGCTCGGCCTGAAAGAATCCGAAGAACTGTCAAAGTACCTGTCAAAGGAAAATTTCGCCGCCGTATATTCCTCCACATTATCAAGGTCCCATGAGACCGCTAAGATCGTCGCAAAGCCCCACAAGCTTGAGGTCGCAAAGATCCCCGGCATTATCGAGCGCCACTACGGAGCATGGGAGAACATGACTTTCGAGGAGATACGCGCCAAATATGCGAAGGTCTATGAAAGCTGGCTTCTTGATCCCGGGAGGACCGTCATCCCCGGGGCTGAACCCCTTGAAAAGCTCCAGGAAAGAGGCGTGACTGCCATCGAGGGCCTTGTCAAAAAGCACGGCGGGAAGACCATCTGCGTCGTGGGGCACGGCGGGATGAACAGGACCGTACTTTTCCATTACATGAACATCGACCTGAACAATTTCTGGAGGATAAAGCAGGACAACTGCTGCATAAACATAGTCGAATTTGACAGGCATCCGATGGTGGTCTTATTGAACAGCACGGCTCATCTCGGGGAAAAAAGGATCAAAAGTTCGGGGTATTATTAGGCTTTGGCCACTGCCTGTCTGCTCAGGTCTTTTTCGGCAGCGTTTATTTGAGAGATCGCCTGTCTTATTTCTTCAGGCGTCAGCATCCTGTTCACATCAAGTTTGGCGAACAACCTCTTGAGGTCGCTTTGCCTTACAGATGCCCTTTCGACCTCTTTTTTAAGGTCTTCGATCTCCCGGTCCTTCTTATTTCTCAGATTGGTCTCATATTGCTTCTCGTCCAATCGCGCATTTTTCGCGTCCCTTTCGGCGTACATCCTGAGTATCTCCTCTGTGAGATGCGGCCCGGTGAAGAAATCGATCCCATATTTGAAAATATCGGAGTTGAAAAGCTTTTGCGCGGAAGCGGAAT